>CAZXPK010000005.1:0-51544 GCA_964642565.1 uncultured Anaerolineaceae bacterium | reverse complement strand
CTCCGTAAGCAAGATAAATAAAATCACAACTAGAAATACTTATAGTAATATTTATATCTACTTATTAATAACTATATCTTAACCCTCCCCCACTTTGTCTTTATCACAGATCGCTGCCAGTAGTGAAATTGGATGAACAACACTCCACCTTGTACCATCTTCTATTTGCGATTTGCATGATATCCCTGCAGCTGCGACGATCGAGATACTTGATCCGTTTATCGCCGGAAAAAGAGATAGGTTACCGACTTGCATCGATAATGCATAGTGCTCAGCTTCATACCCAAATGCCCCTGCCATGCCACAGCATCCATCGTCAATGGTTGTTACAGGATATCCAACGCTTTTCAACATAGCCACTGTTGCAGCCACACCGGTCGGAAAGCCATCCTTTGCGGGTGGTTGGGCTTTCTGATAACAGTGCCCATGGATTAGAACATTTGTTCGTTTATTATCTATCCCATCTAATGCCTTGAGTTTTGATAGTCGGGGTAATTCATCGGTCCCTGGACGCAATAAAAATTCATCAATCATGAAAGCCCGCTGAGATAACGCTTCCACATAGCCTTCGTTTGGAAACATATCCAGGTATTCGTCCCTTAATGTATAGATCTCAGAGGGTTCTAATCCAATGACGGGCAGTTTACCTTTTGGATCAATTCTCTTAATTTCATCCACCAGGTGTTTGGCTTGTTTCTTTGCTTGGATCAGAAATCCCTTCGAAATTAATGTCCTGCCGGCACCTAGGGTCGAGAGTATTTTTACCCGGCAGCCGATCGCCCTTAATACCTTCATTGCATCTATGCCAGTGTGTGGATAAAAATACTCATTAAAGGCATCCGAGAGGAATAAACAATCCGGTTCATCGTATTTCTCATTATATGGTTTCGCCTGATGATGAAGAGCTGTGCTTGATAATTTGGGAAGGGTGCGACTTTTTGAAAGTCCGAATAGGATATTGCGTAATTTCGCAAGTTGAGGAGTGGAGATTAATGTATTAACCAATGGAGCAAATGGATGACCAATTTTTGCAAAAAATGAAATATATCCGAACAGGTAATCACGGATTGGATGATGATGCCCAGGCAGGCTATAGTAATACTGATAAAACTCGTATTTTAGTTTCGCCATATCTACGGCAGATGGGCATTCTGCTTTACAGCCCTTACATGCCAGGCATTTCTCCAGTGTATCCTTGACGGCTTGGATAGCGATTTCTTGAGTATAAAAACCATTTGAAATCATGGCACGCAGCAGATTGGCCCGTCCACGAGTGCTATACATCTCATCCTTCGTTGCCTGGAATGAAGGGCACATGACCCCTCCTGATTTTCTGCACACCCCCACCCCATTACACTGTTCGATCGCTTCAGCTAATCGAATGGGATCAGGGCGTTCAGAAGAAAAAGTCATTACCGGTATCCAACCCTCAGGATGATACTCATCATCATATCTTAATGACATATCCAGCTTGGGAGGATCAACAATTTTCCCAGGATTTAGGATTCCTTGTGGATCTGCTGCATTTTTTATAATCCGGAAAGCTTGTAATACCCTGGGACCATACGCCTGTTCAATAAATTCTCCACGCGTGATTCCATCCCCATGCTCAGCGCTTACTGCGCCGCCCAACCGTAATACTAAATCCACTGCAGCCTCGGCAATCTCACGAAGCTCCACCCTGCCCGCCTTAGTCTTGATGTTTAATAACGGCCGGATGTGCAAACAGCCCGCGGAGGCATGACCGTAATAATCAGCTTGCGTCTTGTAATGCTTCAAGATCACATCCAACTCGCGAACAAATTCCCCCAATCGCTCGACGGGCACAGACATATCTTCAATGAAACTAATGGGTTTGTAATCTCCTAGCCTGGACATAAGTATGCCTAGCCCCACATTTCTTACATCCCACACTTGCTTTTGCTGTTCCACTGTTTGAGCAATGAAGGGTTTGCTGGACCAATTACATAATCCATTTAACTTTGACACTTGATCTGACAATTTCAATGGATCATCGCCAGAAAATTCCACCCCGAGAAGTGCAGCAGGGTCTCCAATCACAAATGAAAGCTGATTGGCATATACTGGTACAGAACGGGCTAAATGAATCAAACTTTGGGGTATAAGCTCGACGGCTGAGGGAGATAATTCCAAGATTTTGGGTACGATCTCGCATGCTTCGACGATGCTTGAAAAATTGATCACTGATATAACAGTGTGTTTTTTTAATGGCACCAGACGTAAGGTGGCATTTCGGATTATCCCTAATGTACCTTCAGAACCAGCTAATAATTGAGCCAGGTTAAGCGTGTTCGGTAATACAGGAGGATAAGGGATTTGACTCAAATCCCATTGAGGAGGAGTGGTTGGAGACCATGGGATCAGGTAATTCAGGTTATACCCAGATACCCGCCTCCATGTTAAAGGCCAGTTCTTTTTAACATCCTCTTGATATTCATTTCGTATCAGGAGCGCTGATTGGTAAATTTGCCTCTCAATATTGGACAAAGTTGTGTTTATTACACCATTGGCAATTCGATGTGCATCATCCACCGAAACTGGCTTGAGGGTAGTGACTGTCCCATCTGCCAAAATTACCTCAGAGGAAATGATATGGTCAGCTGTCATGCCGTAAAGGATTGAATGTGCGCCGGTTGCGTTATTCCCGATGCTTCCTCCCAATGTAGCCCTCTCTGATGAAGCTGGGTCAGGTCCGAACCGCAGACTATATTTTCTCGCCTCACGGTTCAAATCATCCAATATCAAACCTGGTTCCACGATAGCGGTCTGTTCCTCTCGGTTGATATCCACAAGTCTGTTTATATATCGTGAGCAGTCAATAATCAAACCACTGCCAATGGCTTGGCCGGCTAAGCTTGAGCCTGATCCCCGCGGGATGAGCGGAATGTTGTATTGGTTCGCTAGTTTAACCACCGAAATTAGCTCGTCTGTATTTCGAGGGAAAACCACCCCCATGGGTACAATTTTATGAATAGAGGCATCCGTGCTATATAATACCCTGGTGACCGAATCCGTTTTAACCTCACCAGTTATAGAATTTTTTAGTTTTGCGACAACCTCTGGGATTAATTCGTCCATGTCACCTCTATCGTGTGAGATATATACTTTTACTCTCGGTATTATAGGAGTGTCCATATTATGCCACAACCTGCGATACCCTTTGTTATATAATGCTATTTTGGTAAGGAGCAAAAATTAGATGAAAAGCCTGTCTTACATTAATGACCTTTCCTGCTCAGTATGTGGAAAATTATTTAATGCCGATCAAATCCTGACCTTTTGTCTGGATTGTAAAGCGCCCTTGGTGGCCAATTACGATCTAATATCGATAAAATCTGCGCTGGATCGCGATTCAGTCAACCACCGTCCGAAAGGTATGTGGCGTTGGGCTGAATTACTCCCTGTTTCTAATCAGCAGAATATTGTTTCGCTTGGTGAAGGTGATACACCTTTATTACGTCTGAGTCATTTGGGTCGTGAGCTGCGGTCACCCAATCTATTTTTGAAAGAAGAAGGATTGAATCCAACAGGATCATTTAAAGCCCGCGGACTGTCTTCTGCAGTTTCAAAAGCCAAGGAGCTTGGAATTAAGAAGCTGGTAATGCCTTCAGCAGGAAACGCAGGTGGAGCATTAGCTGCCTATGCTGCTCGGGCAGAAATGGATGCGCTGATCTACATGCCTAAAAGCACTCCCCCATCGAACATCGTGGAAAGCACAATCACTGGGGCTACCGTAGAATTGGTCGATGGCTTGATCGATGTTGCAGGAAAGCACGCTGAGGAAAAGGCAGCCACTGAAGGCTGGTTTAATATGTCCACCTTTAAAGAGCCATATCGGGTGGAAGGTAAAAAAATAATGGGATATGAGATTGCTGAGAGTCTTGGATGGAAATTACCTGATGTGATTATTTATCCTACTGGTGGTGGAACTGGGTTAGTTGGTATGTGGAAAGCATTCATTGAAATGCAGGCATTAGGGTGGCTGGAATCCAGCTCGAAGCCCAAGATGATTGCCGTACAAGCCGAAGACTGTTCTCCGGTGGTAAAGGCACTCGATGCCGGTAAGGTAACTTGTGATTTCTGGGAGAACGCACATACGATTGCTACAGGCCTTTGCGTACCGAAAAGTTTCGCTGATCAGATCATATTAAAAGTTATTCGTGAAAGTAATGGCACCGCAATAAGCGTATCTGATGCTGAAATTACCCAATCACAACGACGATTGGCACAGACAGAGGGGATATTTTCCTGCCCTGAAGGCGCTGCAACCGTAGCAGCAGTGGAGAAATTAACAAAACAAGGATCGATCCTTCCAGATGAGACAATCATATTATTTAATACAGGAAGCGGTTTAAAATACATTCGCTGATAAGCTCTAAATCACCTGATCGTAATTTTATTTATAAACTGCCGACATAAATCACATTGACGCAATACTTTATTAAGGATAAACTTTTTATACTGCATAAACAGAATACATAATTACCCATAGAATTTATTTTGACTACCAACAATCATTAGGAGATAAGCCAATTTATGAACATCAGCAGACTGGCAAGAGACATTGCTGAGTCCCCAACCTTCGCCTTGAACGAGGAAGCTCGGATCCTTCGCGAACGGGGTGAACCAGTAATTAATATGAGCATAGGTGAACCCAGGAATAAGACCCCGATCACAGCTATCCTTAGTTCAGCGACAAAACTAAGTGGAGGAGATATTAAATATACTCCTCCAGACGGCACTCCTTCCCTCAAAAAAGCCATCATCCGCTATACCGAGGAAAACTATAACAAGATCGTTACTCCCGAAAATGTAATCGTCTCTTCTGGTGCAAAACAGTCCATTTTCAACATCCTCTATAGCATCCTTAACCCGCAGGATGAGGTCATTATCCTGGCACCTCATTGGGTTAGCTACCCAGAAATGGTTAAGATGGTCTATGGAATCCCGGTCATAGTGACACCCGAAGATGGTACTTTTCACCCACGCATGGAAGATATCGAAAGAGCCGTCAGCTCCTATACCAAAGCCATCATTGTGAACAGTCCCAACAATCCATCGGGGGAGGTTTTTTCATCGCAATTCATTGCTCAGGTGGTGGAATATTGCGAGCGAAAAAAGATCTTCCTGATCATGGATGATATCTATCACAAGCTTGTCTTCGATGGTGTTGTCTGGGAGCCAGCTTATAAATATACCAATGCAGATATTGAAAATACCATGGTCATTGTCGTTAACGGCGTCGCTAAACTCTATGGAATGACCGGGTTCCGGATTGGATGGGCTATCGCCAATCGAAAATTAGTCGAGGTAATGACCAATGTTCAGGGGCAAATGACTTCGTGCACCTCTGCCTTACTTCAAGCAGCAGCCGAAGGCGCCTTAAATGGGATGCAGAGTGTTGTTGAAAACCTTAGGTTAACCTTTCAAAATAATAAACAGGTTGTGGTTCAAGAACTCAAGTCCTTTAAAGGGGTAAGGCTGATTCCACCCAAAGGGACATTTTACGCCCTACCTGATTTTCGTGCTTATTTACCTTCCAGCCTGGCAAATGATTCGGTCGAGCTATCCAAAATAATCTTAAAGAAAGCTCTCGTAGTCACCGTCCCCGGAAAGGAATTCGGAATGGAAGGTCATCTGCGATTGAGCTATGCCGGCTCAGTCAAAGATATCAAAGAAGGAATTGAGCGGATTAAATGGGTTTTAGATCCCACCTCCCCCAACGAAATTTACATTGGAGATCGAAAGCTGGTAAGGGATTGGTTATGAACAATATCTTAAATATTAAAACACCTGCTGAAACCCAGGCAGATGCTACGAAAAGTGATTTTGGTCTGGATAATATCGGACTAATAAATTTGCGCAAAGCGTACTGGAATTTAACTACCGAAGCGCTCTATGAAGAGATTATTTTTCGAGGGGAAGCCCAAATATCACAATTGGGTCCAATCATTGTAAATACTGGAAAACACACTGCTCGCGCCGCCAACGATAAATTTATTGTCCGTGAATCAACTACCGAGCAGAATGTTTGGTGGGGTGAATATAACCGTCCATACGCCCCTCAGAAATTCGACGAGCTTTATAGTCGTTTACAAGGATTTCTGCAAGGACGAGATTTATTCATTCAGGATTGTTATGGCGGGGCGGATCCTAATTATAGAATCCCAATCCGGATTATCACTGAATTGGCGTGGCATTCTTTTTTTGCTCGTAATATGTTCATCAAGCCAAAGACGAATGAGGAATATCGCAGGCATGTCCCCGAATTTACAGTGATTTGCGTACCCTCATTCAAGTCATTCCCACAAATTGACGGTACCCCATCCAATACCTTTATCGTAATCAATTTTGATCAAAGAATTTGCATTATCGGTAATACCGGCTATGGCGGTGAGATAAAGAAATCAGTTTTCACATTATTGAATTATCTCCTACCCTTGCAGGGGATTATGACCATGCATTGCTCCGCCAATACCGGAAAAAAAGGTGATACGGCCTTGTTTTTCGGTCTTTCAGGTACCGGCAAGACGACATTATCCGCAGATCCAAACCGTGGTTTGATCGGTGATGATGAACATGGATGGAGTGACGAAGGTGTATTCAACTTTGAAGATGGGTGCTATGCCAAGGTTATTGGTCTTTCCTCGAGTGCTGAGCCTGAAATTTATGCATGCACCAAACGCTTTGGCACGATCCTCGAAAACGTGGTTTATGATCCAGTGACCCGATATGTGGATTTGGACGATGATACCCTCACTGAAAACACGCGTGCCTCCTACCCCCTCGATTATATTGCCAACGCGATTCCAGAGAAAATGGGTGGGCATCCAAAAAATATCATCTTCTTAACCTGTGATGCTTCCGGCGTGATGCCACCCATTGCCAGATTAACTCCGGATCAAGCTCTATATCACTTCATCTCCGGGTATACCGCTAAGGTTGGGGGAACCGAGATCGGGCTCGGTGAAGAACCGGAAATCACCTTCAGCGCGTGTTTCGGAGCACCATTTATGGTTCTTCCACCGTCATTTTATGCTGATCTGCTTAAACGGAAAATATTACGATATGGTGTTGATTGTTGGCTGGTCAACACAGGTTGGGTTGGTGGACCATACGGAGTCGGAAAACGGATCAGTATTCGTTATACCCGTGATTTGTTAAACTCCGCCTTGAATGGTGAGTTAAAGGACATGGAGTATTACACTGATCCTATATTTGGTTTCCAGGTCCCTAAGCACTGCCCAGGAATTCCTGATAATGTACTTTATCCGTCATCAGCCTGGTCAAGTGAAGACGCATATATGAAAAGGTATCGTAGTCTGGCAGCCCGCTTTATCGATAACTTTAAAAAATTCGCTGATTGCTGTCCAATCGAAGTGGTTAACTCAGGTCCAACGATATAAAGTAAATTTTGCGAATCACCATAAATCCTCACCTGCCCGAACCTTCTGACAGGTGAGGATTTATACTTTATCTTTTTGAAAAGGGTGGAAAAATGACAGCAACTTTCCAGGAATCCTTCCTTGGATTTCTACCCCACCGGATATCTGTTCAAGTCGTTCAACCTGTCCTTGATCGTGAAATAGTGTGATTAAGCCACCTTCTTGATAAGGCAGGTATATGTGGATGGGGATATAGTCCTCATATAGGTAAGAATGTGCTTTGTCGAGCAGGTCGCTGATACCCTCCCCGGTCAATGCCGAGATTGCCACAGCACTTGGAAATTCAGCTAGCACTTCTCTAGCATGATCAGGGTCGGTTAAGCTATCAATTTTATTCAATGCGGTAAGTATGGGTATGTGATCTGCCTCAATATCAAAGAGTGTTTGATACACAGCTCGGGCTTGTTCATGAGCTTGAGGATGAGTGATATCAATCACATGGATCAATAAATCAGCTTCGGCAATCTCTTCTAAGGTGGCTCTAAACGCTGCAACCAGGGTGGTGGGAAGTTTTTGTATAAATCCTACCGTATCGGTAAAAAGTGCAAAATGCCCGTCAGACATATTTACCCGTCGTGTCGTTGGATCCAAAGTGGCAAAAAGCTTGTCTGCCACGTACACATCCGATTTTGACAAACAGTTAATGAGAGTGGATTTCCCTGCATTGGTGTACCCTACTAAGGCCACCACAGGTGTCAATGTCTTTTTTCTCCGGTTGCGGTACTGTTGCCGATGGGTGCGCACCTTCTCCAATTGCTCTTTCAGGTGTTTTATTCGCGATCGAATTTCTCTTCGATCCACCTCGAGCTGTGTTTCACCGGGTCCTCTGAGACCCACCCCACCAACTTTCCCGGATCGACCCCCACCTCCACCTGCCTGCCGCGCAAGGTGTGTCCAGGCACGTGTCAGTCTGGGTAATCGATATTCATATTGCGCCAATTCAACCTGTAAAGAACCTTCGTTCGTATTCGCATGCTGGGCAAAAATATCCAGGATTAATGCGGTCCGGTCAAGGATCCGGATGTTATTTCCAAATACAATCTCAAGCTCTCGTAAATGCCTAGGTGATAGCTCACTATCAAACAGGATGACATCTGCCTTAACTTCTTCGGCCAGCATGTGGATCTCGTCAACCTTTCCGGACCCAATATAAGTCTTAACATTCGGTTTTTCCATATGCTGCGTCGATTGCCCAACAACCTGTAAACCAGCTGTATCTGCCAACAAGGCAAGTTCAGTAAGTGAATCATGCAGGGTCAAAAGATGCTCTTCGCCCCTGATTTCAACACCAACCAGGAATGTCCGTTCACGAGGTCGTAAGGTTGATTCTGGAATTTTTTTCGCCATTTATTGCACTTAGTATATCCTTTAGATAATTTACTTACTATATTGGATTAAATTTATATCCTAAACATAGATCTCGTCCTTTATAAGATTTGATCTATTTATTGCCAGTCTATTTTGGATATTGCTCCAGCCATTTTAATATCGTATCGCCAACAACTTTCAGACTTTCGGCGGATACTTTGTCCAGCGTGTCATAGGTGGTATGCCAGTACGGGTAATTAAAATCAATTACATCCACCGCCCTGATTCCGACCCGGATAAATGGAATGTGATCATCAATCAAAGCATACTTGTATGTTGGTATGAATTGGAAATATCCCATTTCCTTTGCTACACACCAAATTTCCGAGTTTAGGTCTGGGTTGGAATTTCGCTCCATATAGATATTTAGATCTTTATCACCCACCATATCAAGGATAACTACGCTATCTGGTTTTCCATCCAATTTTGAAACAAAGTAATCCGAACCAAGATCCCAACCTATTCCTGAGCTTGTGCCATTATCCTCATCATCGAAAAATACCAGCCAAATCTGCTTGTTTAGCTTACTGGGTAGAACACGAGCAAGTTCTAACAAAATCGCTACACCTGATGCACCATCATTAGCGCCCATCATGGGTTGGTTATGTTTATTCGGATCTGGATCCTTATCTGCCATAGAGCGTGAATCATAATGGCCTGCAATGATGACCCAAGGTGTTCCAGTCCCTCGCTGAACAATGATATTTTTTATCGGCTGATTAGAAATCACTGTTTCTTGGGTGTCTACTTGCCAGTTCAGGTTTTGCAGCTCCGAAATGATCCAATTGGCGGTTTGCTCATGCGCTATGCTACCCATGGTACGTGGTCCTAACCCCACCTGATATTTGACGTCATTATAGGCTCGCGAACCGTCAAATTGAAGGATAGGCTTATCTATCGATAAAACACCCAATACAACTGCAATAATGCCTGCTATTATAATTATGGATAATAATAAACCTTTGATCTCTTTACCTGGTATGGCTATGCGCATATTACTAAATTATTCACCTCTAAATGCTCCTTCAGAAACGTTTTTAGTTCAGATTTCGACCTATCTGCAAATGCAGCCGCCCGCTCCCTTTTTCCTTTGATTCTTACCTCGAATTCCGGCATAATCCCAAAATTCGCTTTCATGGGTTGAAAATCTTTAGCATCTGCGTGGGTGATATAGTTACATAAAGAACCGATGATTGTACCTTGTGGCATTTCAATCAGGGGTTTTTCTAATAGGAAATTTGCCGCATTCCAACCCGCTAATAATCCAGATGCAATATTACCTGCATATCCTTCTATGCCGGTTATCTGACCTGCAAAAAATAAATCCTCCCTGGATTTATATTGCAGGGTTGGATGTAGTAAAGCTGGCGAATAAATAAACGTGTTGCGATGCATTTGACCAAATCGTGCAAATTCGACCTGCTCTAAACCAGGGATCATCCGAAAAACTCTTATTTGTTCATTATATTTTAAATTAGTCTGAAATCCTACCAGATTGTATAGCGTCTTTGCCAGATTATCCTGGCGTAACTGGACGACCGCAAATGAATGTTGACCGGTCCTCGGATCTGTCAAACCGACAGGTCGCAATGGTCCATAGGCCAGTGCATCTTTACCCCTCAAAGCAATGATCTCAATTGGCAGACAACCTTCAAAATATTTATGTGCGCCGGCTTGCACTCCAGTATTATTCTTATTTTCAAAGTCATGCAAGCTAATCCGCTCTGCTCGGGTTAATTCATCCACGAATTGATAATACTCATCTTTATTCATGGGGCAATTCAGATAATCTCCCCCAGATTCTTCGCTGCATTTTCCATAACGCGAAGCTTGATAAACAACATTCATATTGAGCGAATCTTTGTTTACAATCGGTGCCAGGGCATCATAAAAAAATATCTGATCATATCCAGTTAGTCTCTGGATTGCGCTTGAAAGCTTGGGTGACGTAAGCGGTCCGGAGGCGATGACGGATGTGCTATCGGGGATTTCAGGTATTTCTTCACGAATGATGGTGATATTCGGATGATTTTCAATCCGGGAGGTTACTTTATATGCGAACAATTCTCGGTCAACCGCTAAGGCTCCACCAGCTGGCACAGCAGTTTCATCAGCACATTTCATCAATAGTGAATGTAACGATCTAAGCTCACCTTTCAATACGCCGGCAGCTCTATCCGGTAAATTGGAACCCAGTGAATTGGAACAGACTAATTCGGCAAGTTGACTGCTTTGATGTGCGCCTGTCTGCACATTAGGACGCATCTCATACAGGTGAACTTTAATTCCCCTAATGGCAGCTTGCCATGCAGCTTCTGAACCAGCCAACCCACCCCCAACAATAATCAAATCAGGGTAACTATTTTGAACCTTCACCATGCAGTATTGTACCAAATTAGCTTTTATAATAAGGCAATATAATCATGCTATAATAATGACTATGCGCATGCCACTTAATGTTTATGTTAATATTTACCCAATACTCACACTTTCAAGCTGATAGATTCTGACAGGACATTTTGGCATAATTTATAATCATACAAGTAAAACAAGGATAACCGAATGCGTGAAGTTGCAATCATTGGAATTGGTCAAACCCCGGTTGATGAACATTGGGATAAATCATTAAAAGAATTAGCCGCAGAGGCAATTCTCGCCGCCTTATCAGATGCTAGGCGTGATTCAGCCGATGCTTTATACATCGGAAATATGCTTTCAGGCATGCTGAGTAAGCAAGAGAATCTTGGGGTTTTAATTTCCGATTGGATAGGTTTGCCAGGAATGGAAGCCGAAAAGGTTGAGGCTGCCTGTGGTTCAGGCGCTGCCGCATTTCGTGCCGGATTGATGGCCGTCAGCTCCGAAGAAGTGGATAGTGCTCTGGTGATTGGTGTAGAGAAGATGACCGAAAGTTTGCCCATCGAAACTACCGAAGCATTGGCTACCGCAGCAGACGCAGATTATGAATCAGCTCAAGGCCTTTCGTTTGTTGCCATCAACGCCCTGGTAATGCAACTCTATTTACATACCTATGGTTGGAGACATACCGATTTCGCTCCTTTTTCGATCAATGCGCATGCCAATGCATTGCATAATCCGTATGCTCGCTTGCATGAAACGATCACTGAAAAAGACTATATCAATGCAAGAATGATAGCAGAACCAATTAACCTTTTAGACGCCTCCCCCACCGGTGATGGTGCTGCAGCCGTATTACTGGTTCCGGCAGGCTCAGTTACTGCTCAGGACCGACGTATCATAAAGATAATCGGATCCGCTTCGGCAACAGATTCAATTGCCATCCACAGTCGGAAAGACCCCTTGTGGCTTTCTGCAGCTGAAAGGTCTGCGCGTAAAGCCTACGACCAGGCTGGCGTAGGACCCGATGATATTGATTTTTTCGAGTTGCACGATGCATTTTCAATCATGTCGGTACTCTCACTTGAAGCATGTGGTTTTGCCGAGCGTGGCAAAGGACCCAAATTGGGTCTCGAGGGCGATATTTTAATCAATGGGAGAATCCCCATCACAACCCGCGGCGGTCTTAAAGCCCGTGGGCATCCCATAGGCGCAACCGGGATGTATCAAATCGTAGAAGCTGTACAACAATTACGTGGAGAAGCTGCTCCAACTCAGGTTGATAATTCTCGGATTGGCTTGACGCAGAATATTGGCGGCAGCGGCGCAACGATCATTACCCATATCCTGACATCAGATTGAATGTCATGTATTCCCCAAGTAAAAAAGACCAGCATATTGGTCTTTTTTAGTTAAATTCTAGAATAATGATATGATAGGTGGATGACGAAAAACACTGGAGATGCTTAATCGGTTATGCTATTCTGAGTTGCCATGCATGAACTATCTGTAACCGAGAGCATATTGGAAATCTCACTCCGCCATGCCAACCAAGCGAATGCAAAACGGGTTACGAATCTTTATCTCGTAATTGGTCAGTTAGCCAGCATCGTGGATGATTCAGTTCAATTCTATTGGGACATCGTCTCCAAAGGAACGATCGCAGAAGGTGCCATACTTCATTTTCAGAGGCTACCAGCAACACTGGCCTGTTTAGATTGCAGCCATCAGTACAACCTTGGTAGTAATGGATTTTCTTGCCCAGAGTGTAAAAGCGATCACGTCAAAGTAATTTCTGGAGAAGAATTCTTCATGGAAGCTATTGACATTGAAAATTAAAAATCGCATATTACATCAATTAAGATGACTAAAAATATCCTTGTTGCAGAAAAAATAATGAGCGCCAATGATCGTATTGCTGCTGAAAATCGAGCAATATTTGATGCAGCTGGTATCAAAGCATTTAATTTAATGGCCTCCCCCGGTGCCGGGAAAACATCTCTCATTGAGCAGACGATTAAGCGCTTGTTACCTGTCATGAATTTGGCTATCATCGAAGGAGATATTGCCACCAATCTGGATGCGCTTCGCGCCGAGGCTGCAGGTGCAATCGCAGTTCAGATCAACACAGGCGGTGAATGTCACCTGGATGCCGTCATGATCAATTCCGCTTTGAAACAAATGAATCTAAAGGACATCACAGTGGTTATCGTCGAAAACGTAGGCAACCTGGTTTGTCCAGCCAGCTTCCAACTCGGCACACATAAAAGTGTGCTGATCGCCTCGATACCAGAGGGAGATGATAAACCGTATAAATATCCAGGAATGTATAGGGGTGTGGATGCTTTGGTAATCAATAAGATTGATTTACTCCCGTATGTGCCATTTAATATGGAGTACTTTCGAAAAGGTGTAGAAATCCTTAATCCCGGCTTGGTGACCTTCCCGTTATCCTGCAAGACGGGAGAAGGCCTGGATTCCTGGATTCAATGGATAAAAAAGCACGCCAAACCGTAGACTTTTTGGCTGGATTATTATAGAAATAAATGATTGGAACTAGAATTCATATTACTGGTATCGTTCAAGGAGTGGGTTTCCGCCCGTTCGTTTTTAATCAGGCCATACAAAAAGGATTGACGGGTTGGGTATGTAATACCTCAGCAGGTGTGGATATTGAGGTAAATGGCCAACCCGGCATAATTTCTAATTTTATTCAAACCTTAAAATCCGATGCGCCTCCATTAGCTCGCATCGATTCGGTCGAGGTTCATCAGATACCGATCAAGCCCTATGACACCTTTGAAATTATCCAATCAAAAGCTCTTTCCGGTGCATTCCAGCCAATCTCCCCAGATATTTGCATCTGTCCAGATTGCCTGAAGGAGTTGTTTGATCCAAAGGACCGCCGGTATCGGTATCCGTTCATTAATTGTACAAATTGTGGACCGCGTTTAACTATTATTATGGACATCCCTTATGACAGGCCAAATACTACCATGAGGGATTTCGAAATGTGCCCGGACTGCGCAGTTGAATATTCTGATCCAACCAATCGCCGTTTTCATGCCCAACCCATTGCCTGTCCAGTTTGCGGTCCGCAAGTCTGGCTTGAATTTCCGATTAATAAGCCAAAAAAACACAAAGAGAAAAAAATTCGGGGTGATGATGCTATCCGTGCAGCACAGAAGCTACTGGTTGAAGGTAAGGTCGTAGCAATCAAAGGTCTGGGCGGATTTCATCTGGCATGCGATGCCACAAACCCCAAAGCGGTCGCAGAATTACGCCGGCGCAAGCTTCGGGTTGACAAACCATTCGCACTCATGCTGCCAGATATTGCTTCGATTGAAGCGCAATGCTACATTAATGATACTGATAGGCAATTACTTGAATCCAGAGAACGTCCGATTGTGATCGTCGATCGAAAAGAAGCCTCTTCTATCGCACATGAAGTCGCCCCTAACCAAGATACATTGGGGGTTATGCTCCCTTACACACCCCTTCATTATTTATTATTTGCTCCCCTAGTCAGTAAACAATCATGGATCGATCAGGTTAAGCCTTCCAGAATGCCACCTCTCATCATGACGAGTGGAAACATAAGCGAAGAACCGATTGCAATTGATAATGAAGAGGCGCAGGAACACTTATCTGGCTTGGCAGATGCATTTTTAATGCACAACCGATCCATTCGCACCCGTTGCGACGATTCTGTTATTCGAACATATCAAGAAGAGTCCTTTCCATTGAGAAGATCACGTGGTTATGCTCCTTTCCCCGTATATCTATCTTCGGAATCTCCACAGCTGCTTGCAACTGGAGGAGAATTAAAAAACACCTTCTGTATCGTGCGTGACCGCTATGCGTTCTTAAGTCACCACATTGGTGATATGGAAAATTATGAGACCTATCAGTCCTTCCAGGACAGCATCACTCAATATGAATCGCTCTTTCGAGTCAAACCTGAAGCAATCGCCTATGATCTTCATCCAAATTATTTAGCCAGCCGCTATGCTATCGATCGGGCAGAGCGTGAAGGATTGCCTACGTTTGGTATTCAACATCACCATGCACATATTGTCTCCTGCATGGCAGAGCATTCTCTACCATCCAACCAGTCGGTCATCGGGATAGCTTTTGATGGCACAGGCTATGGTTTGGATGGGGCTATTTGGGGGGGTGAGTTCTTACTGGCAGATTATCGTGATCTCAAACGGATCAGTCATCTGAAGTATATTCCTCTACCCGGAGGTGACACAGCTATCCGAAAGCCTGCCAGGATTGCGCTAGCATATTTATGGTCTAGCAAATTGGATTGGGAGCCTGAGCTTCAACCAGTTTCAGCTACATGTGCTGAAGAACTTTCCATAATAAAATCTCAATTGAAGTTAAAAATAAATACACCGATGACTTCAAGCATGGGTCGTTTTTTTGATGCAGTAGCGTCTATTTGTGGTGTTCGTCAAACAGTGAATTATGAGGCTCAAGCTGCTATCGAGCTTGAAGCATTAGCTGACCCGGAAGAAATAGGAGAATACGATTTTATTCTAGAACCTGAAGGAAATCAGATGGACGCAACATCACACATAAATCCATCACCATTGATCGAGGAAGTAATAAGCAATCTGAATGAAGGTATGTCTATATCAAAGATCTCTGCCCGTTTTCATAATAGCGTGGCTAGAATGGTATATAAAGTAAGTGGTCAAATTCGAAATGACTATGGTGTAAATCAGGTCGTTCTAAGTGGCGGCGTTTGGCAAAACATGACCCTATTACTTCGCACAGTTAACCTATTAAAATCTGGAGACTTCAAAGTCTATATTCACCACCAAGTACCGACGAATGATGGTGGCCTTGCTCTCGGTCAGGCAGTCATCGCCATTCACAGAATAATAGGATGACATTATTTATTGGGAGGAATTATGTGTTTGGCTGTTCCAGGTAAAATCCTGGAAATATATGAAACCAATGGTTTATTAATGGGGAAGATAGATTTTGGTGGAGTAACCCGCGAAGCATGCCTGACTTATGTGCCCGAAGCAAAAGTCGGTAACTACACCATCATTCATGTTGGATTCGCCCTAAATTTAATCGATGAAAAGGAAGCCAAGGCGACATTAGCCCTCCTGGATGAGATATCCAAACAGGATCTGATTGAATGAAATATATCTCTGAATACCGTGATGCTCATCTCGTTCAGGCTGTAATTGATGAAATAACTCGAACTCTTCACCAGCCATGGGTGATCATGGAAATTTGCGGTGGACAGACGCATTCCATCATGAAATATGGCTTGGATCAATTACTACCCAAAGGGTTGGAGCTTGTTCATGGACCAGGATGTCCGGTTTGTGTGACATCCTTGGAAATGATCGATAAAGCACTCGCCATCGCAGCACAACCTGATGTTATCTTTACTTCATATGGAGATATGCTACGGGTGCCAGGATCAGATGGAGATCTTTTTTCCATCAGGGCTTCGGGCGCAGATATCCGCGTGGTATATTCATCCTTAGACGCAGTCAAAATCGCACAAGAAAATCCTGCTAAACAGGTGGTATTTTTCGCTATCGGTTTTGAAACGACCGCACCAGCCAATGCAATGAGTGTCATACACGCACAAAAACTCGGATTGAAAAATTTCAGCCTGCTAATTTCCCATGTCAGGGTTCCACCAGCGATGAACGCCATATTGGCATCTCCAAACAATCGTGTTCAAGGGTTTCTGGCTGCTGGTCATGTGTGTTCAGTGATGGGATATTGGGAATATGGACCGATCGCTCAAAAATATAAAGTGCCGATTATTGTGACTGGATTTGAGCCATTGGATATCATCCAGGGTATCTTTTATGTAATTAAACAATTGGAAAAAGGCTCATACGAGGTTGAAAACGCTTATGCAAGGGTCGTTAGTTATGAAGGGAACCAGCCGGCTCAGAAAATCATCAGCCAGGTATTTAAAGATTGCGATCAAAAGTGGCGCGGAATTGGTAATATTCCCTTGAGTGGGTGGCAGCTAAAACATGAATTCAAGAGCTATGATGCCGCGCATCGATTTCAAGTTCAAGAGATTTCACCGATAGAATCTCCATTATGTATCGCTGGCCAGATCCTGCAAGGGCTTAAAAAACCTTTTGATTGCCCAGCTTTTGCAAATCGATGTACGCCTGAGCACCCATTGGGTGCCACCATGGTGTCATCTGAAGGTGTGTGCGCAGCTTATTATCGATATGGAAGGTCCATATGACAGACCCATTACCTAATTTGGAAGGTTTGGTTTGCCCGATTCCCCTCCCCCATAATCAGAGGATCATCCTGGGTCATGGAAGCGGTGGTAGGATGTCATATGATCTGATATCAAAAATATTCCTGCCGCCATTCGATAATCCCATCCTTAGGAAGGGTGATGATTCTGGCATCATGATCATCCCTAATGACAATTCTGGGGTAAGCTCGAGGTTGGCAATCAGTACCGATTCACACGTGGTAATGCCACTTTTCTTCCCAGGGGGTGACATTGGTAGATTGGCAATCTGTGGGACTGTCAATGATGTTGCTATGATGGGCGCAAGTCCTTTATATTTGACTGCTGGCTTTGTTTTGGAAGAAGGTTTGGAAGTCGACATCCTCAATAAAGTGGTTGAATCCATGCGTCTAGCAGCACTCGAGGCTAAAGTTCAAATCATCGCAGGCGATACCAAAGTTGTTCAAAATGGGAAAGCTGATGGGTTATACATTAACACGACTGGATTTGGCATTATTCCAAACGGGGTAAATATAAGCGGGAGCAGAGCTCAACCAGGCGACGTCGTCATTATTTCCGGGACGGTTGGCGATCATGGGATTGCGGTGTTAGCTGCCAGGGGTGAGCTGCACTTTGATATACAAATAACGAGTGATGTAGCTCCTTTGAACGGATTGGTCAGGACCATGTTGGAAACAACCAAAAATATCCACGTCTTACGAGATCCAACCCGGGGTGGTGTGGCTACAAGCTTGAATGAAATTGCTGTTCAATCTAAAGTTGGGATTATGATTTATGAAGATTCAATCCCCGTCAAACCTGCGGTAACAGCAGCCTGTGAAATGTTGGGATTTGATCCATTATACGTTGCCAATGAGGGAAAATTAATTGCGATTGTAGAGAGAAATAACGCTGACAAGTTACTTGCAACCATGAAAAATCATCCGCTTGGATCGGATGCAGCCATCATTGGCACGATAACTGAAAATCCGGTTAATCATGTGATGCTACGAACAACTTTTAGCACGACACGTATGCTCGATATGTTGTCTGGAGAGATGTTGCCCAGGATCTGTTAATTACTATTCACATAAAATACCAGGTGATTACGATCTCTCAACCTGTTTGTTAATTACAATCCAGGCGGTAGATCCATCACTTTCAATGTTTACTCTTGAATTGGGATAATCGAACGAAATCGCTATATTTTGCGGGGAAATAAAATGGCTGCGCATCAGGGCAAGCTTCTCAATGATGGCCATCAACTTGACAGACGCAATCCGTATATCTGGTTCTTCAATTACGATCTTACCGCCAGGTTTAGTCACGCGCCATAGTTCACTTGCTGTCGTTCGATAATTACGGACATGGTGAAGAGCATCCACCATAATCACCCTCTCAAAGGCTTCATCATCAAAAGGTAAGCACTCCGATTCTGTGCAAATGGTTGTAAATCCCCCTTTTTTGCTGGCTTGAGAAAGCATTCTCAAGGAAGAGTCAGCAATGACAATACCATTTACCATTTTCAAGAGCGGATAAGATTTTCGTCCAGTGCCTCCCCCAACATCCAGCAATAATCCTGATGCTGGCAATCCGGAAATTGCACAGAACTTAGCAGGATCGCTAGGCTTTATGAATTGATCATAATACGGTGCAAGGAAATCGAAGTGGGTAAACGGTGCCATATCTTTCCATATATATTAAAGAGCCTCCTAATGTAAGAGGCTCTTAATTATTGGGTAGTAGTTAATATAATTAAAACTCATCTTCATCGATATAAAGATCATCATCCTCATCATCCACATCTACATCTTCCCAATCATCCATTTCGTCTACTTCGTCTTCCTCTTCATCCCACTCATCTCCTGTTTCGACGTCATTCGCACGAGAATAAGTCATACATCCCATGTCGGGGTCAATCTCCACAGCAGCTGCACCACAGTACCCATCGTCCAGGAAAACACAATCAACGTAATGGCATCGTATACGGGGCATGAATTCCTCCTGTAATCCTATGTTCACTAGGGGTCATATTTATTCTTACGATAAAATAAAAAGACCCTTTTCTAGACGGCAGTGATTTTACCTCATATAGCGTAAACAGAATAGTATCTGTCAAGGGTAAATTTCAACCAATTTTCCACCATTGGAAATATAAGGCGACATTATATCACCACATTTATGAAATGCATGCCAGATGAAATTGGATCGAATAAATTGCTGGCCGTCCCCCTATCCTGCCTGTTTATCCAGGTCTTACCCGATGAGCTTCCATTACATTAGGCAATGCCTCGATGCGGGTTAAAACCCTGGTTAATTGATCGATATCCTTTACTTCGAGCACCAGATCGAGCACTGCCAGGCTTAGCTTGGAATCATGATTCACACCCGCCTGGACTAGGCTCAAATTAATTCCTTCATTCGCCACTAAATTGGAGACATCCCGGGCAAGACCATCCCGATCATATGCTTTTACCCGAACAGATACGGGGTATGTCCTCTTGGGTTCACCCCATGCCACTCGCACCAGCCTCTCCTTTTCCCGTAGTCGTAGGATATTTGGACAATCACTGCGATGAATAGTGGCACCTCGCCCGCGAGTGACATAACCGATAATATCGTCTCCAGGAACCGGATTACAACAGCGTGCCATGCTGGTTAATAAGCCTTTTAGACCTACGACGGTGATAGTGTCGTGGCTCTCAATTGCAGTTTCAGGGACTAGTCGCGTACCGAATTTCAAGCCCTCTTCATCTTGTTCATTTTGCATCAATTGATTGGCGATTCGAATAAGGGGAACATCCCCACCCCCGATCGCTACATACAAATCTTCGACACTTTTGTACTCAAATTGACGCGCTAATTGCTCAATATTGATATCCCCCACCCCCAACCTGCGTAACTCCCGTTCTAATAAATCTCTACCTTGATTGATGTTTTGTTCACGGGCTTGTTTTTTGAACCAATAACGGATTTTCGCCCTTGCTCTTTGTGTTTTTACCAAACCCAGATTCGGGTTTAACCAATCTCGACTCGGACCTCCGCGTTTGGCGGTCAATATTTCAACTTGTTCGCCAGTCCTCAAGACATAATCTAGCGAGACCAATTTTCCATTGACTTTCGCCCCTCGACATCGATGCCCAATATCTGTGTGGACATGGTAGGCAAAATCGATTGGGGTGGATCCTGCAGGCATGTCATATATATCACCTTTTGGAGTAAAGATATAGACGCGATCCTGAAAGACATCGGTTTTTAGGCTGTCAACAAACTCACCCGCATCTTCGACATCCTGTCCCCATTCCATTAATGAACGGAACCAAAGGATTTTCTTCTCAAATGCTTCGTCGCGGGGAGCTCCTTCCTTGTATCTCCAATGTGCCGCAATACCCAACTCTGCATTTTGATGCATCTCTGGCGTACGGATTTGGATTTCTAGGGTCTTCCCATCATCATAAAGGACTGCCGTATGTAAGGATTGGTAAAAATTATCCTTCGGTACAGCAATGTAATCGTCAAACTGACCCGGGATAGGCCTCCAATGTGTGTGAATCACCCCTAAGGTAGCATAAGCTGCTGGGATATCTGGGACAATAATCCGCACACCTCGGATATCATGAACTTGATCGAATGGTACGCCTTTACGGACCATCTTGCGGTAGATCGAATAGATATGCTTTGGTCGGCCAGATATTTCTGTCTTAATGTTAGCTTGAGATATGATTTTCGATAAATGCTCAATGATGTCGTTCATATCGCGTTCGCGATCCATGCGTCGCTCAGCGATATTCGTGGCAATTTCCTTATATTTTTCAGGATTCACATAACGGAATCCTAAATCCTCAAGCTCCCATTTCATCTGCCATATACCTAATCGGTTGGCCAATGGAGCAAATATATCCAAAGTTTCTTGGGCGATTCTCTGACGTTTTTGTACGGGCATGTGCCCGAGTGTCCGCATATTATGCAATCTATCCGCTAATTTAATGAGCACCACTCTGACATCTTCTCCCATGGCGAGGAAGGTTTTTCGAAGCGTTTCCGATACCAAATCATAGCGCCGGCTCTTTATACGTGACTCAGCAGTATCATCCGGACTGGGTTCTCCACGCCGATCAGCAACCTGTCGTAATTCTTCATCGCGGATTTCCTCTTCAGGGTGCTGATCGCCTCTGGATACTCTGGGTAATTGGGTCAGTTTGGTGACACCATCGACTAATTTGGCAACATCTTCACCAAAATCATTTCTAATATCATCTAATGTGATGGGTGTATCTTCGACCGTATCATGCAAGAGGCCTGCGACAACGACTTCAACGGGTACACGTATTTCGGCTAATATGAATGCCACGGCTACACAGTGGTTGACATATGGCTCACCGGAAGCACGGTCCTGTCCTTTGTGCGCATTTTCAGCCATGCGATACGCACGATAGATCAGCTCGCGATCAGCAATTGTGTATATATCTGGCAGTGATTCCATTAATTTCTCGATTTGCATAACTTCGACCTTACCTGACATAGTATACCCATGCCCTTTATGAGCGACAAGGGTATGATATTTGCCTCATCTTCTCGGCGAATTGTCCGCATCGATGATTTAATGGGTCAATCCTCCGTGCTACTAGTTACATATTCTCATGGATGCTTGGTTCAGTAATGCATTCTCTCGAACTTTAGCAGTAATAGGTGTGAGGGTATTTGTACAAAAGAAACACCTAGCTGTTCACCCTTATTAGCCGTGCACAAATCAATGTAATCTCGTTATAGTAAAATTATCAAGAATGGTATACCCAACGAGAAAGCGAGGCAGAAATGTGTGGGAGATTTACGTTAACCATCGATCCGACTCACCTTCAGGAAGCATTTCCATGGGCTGTTATCCCAGATAATTTACCCCAAAGATATAATATCGCTCCATCGCAACCTGTAGCTGTCATACCCAATACGGGTGACAATACCTTATCCATGTACAAATGGGGGCTGATCCCATCTTGGTCTACAGACCCAGCAATTGGTGACAGGATGATCAACGCCCGGGCAGAATCTCTAGCTGAAAAACCATTCTTTCGCAACGCCTATCGTCGTCGTCGATGTCTAATCTTAGCAGATGGGTTCTACGAATGGAAGCAAAACCCTGGCATGAAAAGTAAACAACCTGTTTATATCCGGTTAAAAACTGAACATCCCTTTGCATTTGCAGGCTTATGGGAAGTATGGAATTCTCCAGATGGTTCTGAAGTCCGCTCTTGCACCATAATCACAACCCAGCCAAACTCCTTGCTCGAGCCAATCCATAATCGTATGCCGGTTATCCTGCCTCCTAATGCCTATAGCCAGTGGCTGGCATCCGAAGATCGCCAACCTGCTCAGCTAAACGAACTGTTGATTCCATACCCTTCTTCAGAAATGATCGCTTTTCCGGTTTCGAGAATCGTCAATAGTCTACAGACTGACACTCCAGATTTAATCAAACCGGTCGGGGATTTATAAGAATATGTGTAATTAATGATCATTCAACCCAATCAATTTTCTACAAATAGTCTCCGTAGGTCTCCAAGGGGGAATGATATCTGTCTTGTACTGGCAGCTGCAATCAATAGCGCCGATGCTGGAATTGCAATTAAAAACCATATTTCCCTTGAGGCTGATCGCTTAATCGTTCCCAATACGTCCTACGACCTGAACGAATATAAACACATATTCATCCTTGGAGCTGGCAAGGCTGCTGTACCAATGGCGAAGGCAATTTATGAGATCCTTGGCGGACACATCTCCGCCGGAGTGGTGATTACCAAGGAAGGATATCTGGGTACAAGCCATACTACTCTTGAGAGGCACGTAAAAATTTTTGAGGCGGGTCACCCCATTCCTGATCAGCGCAATTTGGATGCCTCCTCACAAGTTATTTCCTCGATCCATGATTTACACAGGGACGATCTTATTATTTGCCTGCTTTCTGGGGGCGGCTCGTCCCTGCTGATCAAGCCATCTCAGGGCATCTCACTGAAAAATATCCAAGACACGACCGCTTTATTATTAACCTGCGGTGCAACCATTGATGAAATTAATACCATTCGAAAGCACCTGGATGATCTAAAAGGTGGCAGGCTAGCCAAATTATTATTCCCTGCTTCTGTAATCTCCTTAGTATTATCAGATGTTGTAGGAGATAACCTCGATATGATTGCTTCAGGTCCGACTGTGGCTGATCCTACAACCTTTGAAGATGCTTGGGCGATCTTAAATAAATACAAAATCGTAGACCAGATTCCGACACAGATTCGTTCTCATATCTCGAATGGGATGGCAGGAATAATTCCAGAAACCTTAAAACCTGGTGATCCTATCTTGGACAAAATCCAAAATATTATCGTGGGAAACAACGCTCAGGCTGCCTTTGCTGCGATTCAAGCTGCAAAAACCATGGGTTTTAACACAAAATTACTGACAACTACCCTCCACGGAGAGGCCTCCCAGGTGGGTCAATCGCTCTCGGAGAGCGCAATTTCATTGCTCTCCTCACCTGCTCACCAGGAACGACCCGCTTGCTTGATCGCTGGTGGTGAGACTACCGTGACCGTAAAAGGGACGGGAAAAGGGGGGCGAAATCAGGAACTTGCCCTGGGAGCAGTAAAAAGCTTGTCAGGAAGCCATCAAATGATTTTAGTCAGTCTGGCAACGGATGGTGGGGATGGTCCGACAGATGTTGCAGGAGCGGTTGTCACGAACCAAACCTATTCTCTTGGAATAGCAATAGGGCTTGATCCACTTGAGTACCTGTATAGAAATGACTCTTATCATTATTTTGAGCCATTAGGCGACTTAATCAAAATTGGACCGACTTTAACCAACGTCAACGATCTGGTTTTTATCTTTGGCGTATAAATTATTCCATCTTTACATTGCGTAAGCGTAAGCTATTGCTAACCACAAAGACGCTGCTAAATGCCATTGCTCCTGCAGCTAACATTGGATTCAATAATCCTGCAGCTGCCGCCGGGATCAGAATCACATTGTAAAAGAATGCCCAGAATAGGTTTTGCTTGATCGTATGCAGGGTCTGACGGGATAATTTAACTGCTTTCCCCACTCCTCGCAGATCACCACTGATCAAGGTTATGGGAGCAGCTGCCATGGCAATGTCCGTCCCGGTTCCAATTGCAATGCCAACATCAGCCTGCGCCAGGGCCGGCGCGTCGTTGATGCCATCACCAACCATAGCTACCACATTACCGCCTGCTTGTAATTTCTTTACCTGAGATGCTTTTTCTCCAGGTAAAACTTCAGCTAAGATTGTATCAATTCCGACTTGTCTGCCTATTCCTGAGGCAGTTCGTTGGTTATCGCCCGTAATCATGGCTATGCGCAATCTCATTTGGGATAATTCTGCAATAGCTTCCCTGGAGCTATCCTTTACAGGATCAGCGATCCCCACCACCCCTTCGAGCAATCCATCGACAGCGATAAGCACGACGGTTTTAGCCTCATTCTGTAAGCGATCTATCGCTTCCTCCCCCACTTTTATGGAGACTCCATGAGAATCCATCAATTTTATATTACCTACTAATAAATTTCTACCACCCACCACTGCTTGGACGCCCATGCCAGATTCTGCTTCAAATTCGTCCGGCAATTCAAGCGAGATCCCTCGCTGCCCAGCTTCAGCAACAATAGCCTCCCCAAGCGGGTGCTCACTGGCTTTCTCAACCGAAGCTGCTAATTGAAGCAGGTATAATTCTTTTTCCTTATTATTTTCTTGACCATTGAGCACTACGATATCCGTCACTATAGGCTGACCCTTCGTGATCGTGCCGGTTTTGTCAAGTACTACAATATCAATTTTTCCGGCACGCTCGAGAGCCTCTCCGGAGCGTAAGAGAATCCCCTTTTCAGCGCCTTTCCCAGTCCCGACCATAACTGCAGTCGGCGTTGCCAGGCCCATCGCACATGGGCAAGCGATGACTAACACCGCCACCATATTAATCAATGCCCGGGTGAACAAATTTACATCAGAATTTATCGGTAAGGGAATAATGAAGAACCAGATCAAGAATGTGACAAATGCTATGCATATGACCGCAGGGACGAATATTTCAGATACATTGTCTGCCAATTTTTGAATGGGTGCTTTACTTCCTTGCGCCTCCTCTACCAAACGGATGATTTGTGATAAGGCAGTCTCTTTACCGATTTTTGTAGCTTCGAATTTTATAAAGCCAAGCTTATTCAACGTTGCACCAATAACTGGATCCCCCACTTTCTTTTCCACCGGCATGGATTCACCGGTGAGCATGGATTCATCCACAGATGAATGTCCCTCGATGACCACACCGTCCACCGGTACTTTCTCACCAGGTCTCACGAGCACAACATCACCAATTTTTACATCGTCTACTGAAACTTCAAGCTCATCGCCGTCGCGGATTACATGCGCAGTTTTCGCTCGCAACCCCATCATTTTTTTTATCGCTTCGCTTGTTCGACCTTTAGCCTTGGCTTCCAAAAATTTTCCCAGCTTTATCAGCGTGATGATTACCGCGGAAGTTTCAAAATATACATGCCCCGGCAATATACCCAAGGTGACAAAAATGGAGTAGACATATGCAACGGATGAGCCCATTGAAATCAATACATCCATATTCGCTGAGCGGTTTCGCAAGGACTTAAATGCACCCACATAATACTGCCAGCCCACGTAGAATTGGACCGGTGTAGCCAGCAGGAACATCAGCCAATTGACCCAGGTTTCTTCCCCCCAGACTGGCATCAATAAATCTCTAATCATCGCCAGCACAAATAACGGAACCGTAAAAACTAAACCGACAATCAGCAACCGTCGCTGTTGATCAATTTCATGTTGACGTGCAAGCTGTTCCGCATCTTCAGCATCCGCTCCAGTTTCGACGACCTCGAATCCCGAAGATTTAATCACTCTTCTTAACTCAGCTTGACTGACAATCGTGGGAATATACTTAATCTTCGCCTGCTCGGAGGTGATACTCACATTTACATCCAGAACACCTTCTATCTTATTGACTGCCTTTTCTATCCTCCTGGCATCGTTATCATCACTCATGCGTTTGATCAATAAGTCTGCTTCGCCGGTTGCAACGCCATAACCAGCCTTGTTAACACGCTCGATTAAGTTCCCCAGTTTAGAAATCTCCGGGTTATATTCGATCGTCGCCCGTTCGGATGACAGATTAACATTGGCGACCATCACGCCCTTATCTTTTTTTAAATTTCGCTCTACCGTTGCGACGCAATTGGCACACGTCATTCCGGTTATGGGTAAAATCACCTGTTTCGCTTGAGACATACAATCACCTGCAAAAATGAATTACGCAATACGCCCCACCATTTCATCCATGAGCATATTGCGTAATTCTCGTAATCAATGATCCAATTAGCCCACTACAGGATATTCTATCGATTCCAGTAAGGATTTAATCTGTTCTTCACTCGCTGGAGGCTCAAATTCAATCGTTGCATTCCGTAATGTTTGATCAGCTTTAACCGATTTTACGCCTGGTAGATCGATCAACTCAGATTGAATTGTGTAGACGCAATGCCCACAATGAATATTAGGTATTGAATATGTAACCTTAGTCGTCATTACATCTCTCCTTGTTTATTATGTAAATTTCTTCATCCCAAAAACATCAGCGATCTCTGTTAGAACCCGTTCCCGTTCATCCGGATTTTCCCCCCGAACTGCGGTAATCAAACAGGAATGCAGGTGTCCATCCAGGATGATCCCACTCACCTTATCCAGGGCAGCTTGCACTGCATGTATCTGTCGGATTACATCTATACAATAAGTGCCATTTTCCACCATCTGCTCTATTCCACGCACATGCCCTTCAATATTTTTTAATCGTTTCAAAGCATCTTCATTCATGATTTTTATCTGCCTACCCCCCCCATAGGGGTGGGGTATCAATATTATACTATTATACTCAACTTTGTCAAGTGCAAATTATGCTCTTATCATCAAATGATAAGGCTATACACCAAATTCTTCCCCCAGTTCATCCATCCGTAAGCTGATCACCTGGCTGGCTGAATCACGCCCCATCGTCACTCCATAGATGATACTCGCTGCCTGGACTGTATTTCTATTATGCGTAATCACGATAAATTGGGTTTTTTCACTTAACTCAGTCAACAAATCCCGGAACCTGCCTACGTTGGCTTCGTCCAACATGGCATCGACTTCATCCAGGATGCAAAAAGGTGTCGGTGAGACTCTCAATAATGCAAAGACCAGGGCAGCCGCAGTCAGGCTTCTCTCACCGCCAGATAATAGAGATAGTCCCTGCTCTCTTCTTCCAGGTAACCTGGCTTCAATATCAATCCCAGTTTCAGTCATATTTTCAGGGTCGGTTAAGGCTAAACGAGCAGAGCCACCCCCGAATAGGCGTGTAAATATCTGTTTGAACTCTTGGGCAACCGCTTCAAATGTCCTTCGGAACTCCCTCTCCATCAATATATCCAATTCGGTGATGACTTCTTTGATATCCACTTCTGCCTTCAACAAGTCATCCACTTGTGATGTAAGGAATTCGAAACGCTCTTTCACTTCCTGATATTCGTTTTGTGCTTCAGGGTTTATTGCACCCATTCTGCGAATGAGGGCTTTCTGTTGTCGGATGGTATCTTCAAGCTCCGGAGATAATACTTCAACCTTTGGCAGTTCTTCGACCATTCCATCCAATGGAAGGGGCTTCGGCCCAGATACCGTATCTGTATAATCAAATGCGACCAGACCAAAGTCATCTTCAATATGGCCGCGCAATGTTTCGAACGATTCCTGGCGATGTGCGAAGTTTATTTTTGCTTGTGTATATTGTTGTTCTGCGGTTCTCAAAGCTTGCCGCGCCTCAGTATCAGTCGATAAAAAATCATTATGTTCCTTCTCCAAGACGCTTAACTGCTCTTCTAGCGGGTTAACTGTATTCGTTAACACTTCGATCTTGCTGGCGATTTGCTTTTCTTCCTCTGAGGATACACCGATATTTTCATTGAGGTTTTTGATATCCAGCTCCAATTGCGACGCGCGATTAGCAAGCTCCTGCAGATTATTTTCCAATTGATGGTGGTGGTTGATTTTATCCTGTTGACGATTTTTTGCATCAAGCAGCGCCCGTTCAATTACTGCTGTATTCGTGTTCCAATATGTATTTTGCACCAGCAATTCCTCCAATGGTAAGGCATCTAGCTCACTTGACTTCTGAGCCAATTCGGCTTGCAAATCCTGGGTGTCAGCTTGCACTTTCACCATCTCGGCCTTGAGATTTGCCTGCTCAATCATTTCATTGTCGATATCGGATTGATACCTGCTCTTTTGATCTTGATGCCATTGCAGGTCCCGCTGGATCTTCTCTACATGTAATTCCAGCTGATTTATTTGATCACTAAATGATTTTTCAAGCTCTTGAGCTTTTCGATACTTTTCTTTGGCTTCATTTTCCTCTTGCTGTAGCTCGGTTACCTTTCGTTGGATGGTTGAGTTTCTGGCCTCATATTCATTGGATAAAGAGATGGCCTTTTCCAGGTTGGATTTTGATTCACGTTGTTGACGTGGTCTTATCAATAATCCTTTCCTGGACGCCCCTCTGATAATGGGTCCACTTGAAAGATACATCTCACCCTTTAGGGTAACTACACGAAGATTGGGCATTTTCTGCCAATCACGTGATGAGATGATGGTGCGGGCCGTTTGACGATCTTTAACGATGATCACTTGACCAAATAACAGGTCAATAACTGGTTTTAGCTGAGCATCAGCTATAACTAAATTTGCCGCGATACCGATGATATTACCGGGTTCAACCGGAGCTTTATCCAATTCCAGAGCTAAAGGTTTTATCGGAGAGATTGCATCCAGCGGAAAAAGTGAGCCTCTGATCGTCTCACTTTCAATGAGATCCAATGCTTTATCCGTTTGAGTGATCGATTTTATAACCAGTGAATCGATATATTCACCTAAGATTGCCGCGACGGCAGACTCATATTCTTCGGGCACAATCAGGCTATTCCCTAATGAGCCAATTGCCCCATCCAAGCGTTTATCTTTCACGGCTTGTAGAAGGATGCGTGCACCTTCCTCATAACCCGTCAGATTTTTCTCAGCATCTTCTAAGACGTTGATCTCGGCTTGAACCTGAGCAATCAAGGTCTTTTGTGCTGATAATTTTTCATTCATCTCCCTACGTTCTACCTCAAGATTAGCTAGCTTACCTTGCACTTGAGTCAAATTTTTTTGGATTGTCTGAGTGTTCTTGACTTTTTCTTCTTTTGAGAGCTTAGCTGCCTTGAGTTTCTTTTGTAAGAAGGATAATTCATCCTGTGAAGACAAGATCTCCTTTTCAATATCTTGAAATTCAGCTTTTAATCGATTGGTGTGTGTTTCCTTCTCTGTTTGACGTGCCTGGAGCTGCGTCGATCGTGCTTTTAAGCCGACGATCTCGCCTTGAAGAAATTGAATTCGTCCTTCTGTTACCAATCTCTCATTTTGCCGGGTATTTAACGCATCAGCCGATTCGGTTGCAGATTGGTGGGCTTCTTTTAATTCCAGCTCTAATTGCTCTAACTCCTGATTCGATATCTCCAATCGGTCCTTTTGTATTCCAACCTCTTCACCCAACTTGGCTCTTTCATTTGAAAGCTGGTCCAATTGTTGAATTAATAATCTTGATCGTTCGTTGTTGACTGCTTGTTCCCGACTTAGTATCTCGCGTTTTTGATGCAACAAGGTTAATTCATTATGGGATTTGCTTAGTTTTTCTCTTACCTCGTTGATCTGTGAGCGGTATGTGCTTAGTTTTTGATCCAGATGAAGCTGGTTTGACTGTACTTTTGAAAACACCTCTTCGTTTTGTTTGGCAGCTATTTGAGTTGCTACCAACTCAGACTGTGCTAAATGCCAGTGGTAACCATACCACTCGCGCAGCACAACCTTCAAATCTGCTTTCATTTGGTCATATTCCTGAGCTCGTTTCGCTTGGCGTTCCAGGCTTCGCAAACGAGGTTGAAGCTCAGCTAAGATATCCTGAACTCTTTCCAAATTTCGGCGGGTCGTCTCAAGTCGCTTAAGCGCCTCTTCCCTCCTGGATCGGTGTAATCCAATTCCGGCAGCTTCTTCAAATAACCGTCGTCTTTCTTCTGCTTTTAAAGTCAGAGCCGCATCAACCAGTCCCTGACCAATGATGGTGTATGTTCTTTCTGCCAGTCCAGACTTGGCTAAAACCTCTGACACATCCTTTAAGCGCACGCGTTGGCCATTGAGTAAATACTCGTTATCCCCATCCCGATAAGCTCTGCGGGTGATGCCAACCTCAGTAAAATCGATCGGCAGCCAACCGTCACTATTGTCAAATACGACAGTCGCAGACGCCATGCCTGCTCTTGGTCGGCTCTCTGAACCCGAAAAGATCATATCCTCAGTGCGCTTCGCCCTGAGTAAACCGAATGACTGTTCACCTAAGACCCATCTGAGGGCGTCTGCGATATTTGATTTTCCAGATCCGTTTGGTCCTACAATCGCGGTAATTCCATCTGAAAATACAAATTCGTTCCTTGATGCAAATGTCTTATATCCGTGTAATTCAAATGATTTTAGTCTGGCCGGCATGACTTATCTCAACCCCAGTTTCTCGAGAGCGGATTTCGCTGCGATTTTAGCAGCAGCTTGCTTGCTATGACCTCTGCCTTCACCATATACCATCCCATCGATCAAAACATCAACATCGAAGTATTTATCGTGATCTGGACCACCATCCCCAATCGTTTGATAGACGGGAGTCCCAAATCCTTTTGATTGTGACCATTCCTGTAATATGCTCTTTGGGTGATGCTCTATCTGGCTCGCCATGATTTTTTTTACGGTTATTTCAAGGATTGGATCCATGAATTTCCACACTTGAGAAATGTCCTGGTCCAAATAAATTGCCCCAATTAAAGCCTCGAACGTAGAGCCTAATAGTGGCAATCGATCACGGCCTCCATTTTCAGCCTCTCCATGGCCTAAACGCATGGCAGCTCCAAGTTTTAATTCACTTGCAAATTGTGCCAGTTGTTCATTTCCAACTAAAGCAGCCCTTAACCTTGTCAGCTGCCCTTCAGCCATCTCCGGGAAGCGGTGATATAACCAGGCACCAACCATAAAATCTAGGACCGCATCACCAAGAAATTCAAGGCGCTCATTATCCTCAACGGCATCTTTGTGCTCATTGAAATATGATCGATGTGTAAGGGCGCGTGCCAATAAGCCCATATTATTAAAGAGTAAGCCGGTTCGATTAGAAAAATCTGTTGGGGATTCCTCTGGTTGATTGTTCCCTGGGAAAATATCCATTTCTGTTCTCCAATGAACTCAGGGAACGTCAAACACCCTGCATTTGCCGGGTATCTGGCGGTCCATTAGTTCCAATTTATGCATTGTCTATTTGATAACCCGCATATTATAAGCGAAAACCATTCATAATATTTATCTTGTGAGTTCTATAGATATTCACCATTGGTATTTTGAATTAATCTTGACCCCCAAATTCGTCGAGTAACGATGGTGGATGAGGTTAATAAGATGGGCTCATTCTCCCTTATGCGGGAAATACTCGCCCTCAACCCATTCCTCTCCATCAGTGCTCATTTCTTTTTTCCAAACCGGAACGATCTCTTTCAACCGATCAATCCCATATCGTGCTGCTTCAAATATCCCTGAATCGCGATGGGAGGACGAACAAGCCACAATTACGGATACCACCCCAGGCTTTAGCTTGCCTATTCGTTGCACCAATGCAATTCCCTCAACATCCTTCCACCGGGATCGAATTTCCACGCATATTTGGCACAGTTTTGATTCAGCCATGCCACGGTAGGCTTCATATTCAAGTTGTTCAGTTTGATGTGGTTCTCCTCGGCTCGTCACTCCTCGGACTGTACCTGAGAAAATACATACCGCCCCAGTTGTTGGTAAGGTTACCTCTTTCACGATTTCGTTGATATCAATATCATGGTCTACAATCGCGATGATGTTGGGAGCATTTTCCCGATCGATCTCCCCACCGCTTACCGGCGGAAACATGGCAATCTCAGCTTCATCTGGGACAATATCCTCATCGAAACCAAACTCATGGTTCAAGGCTACGATAATTGTGTCCATGCTTGACGTAAGCGCAGGATATTTCTCTAATACAATATTTTTAATATCTGAAACGTGTGAACCCTGTGGAAATTCTATCGTTGTTTCACGGACGCCAGCTTTTTCCCGCAAGGTGGCAAAAAATAAGACCTTTGCGTGGTCACTCATTCATTACATCTCCGCTCTGACCACCCGTCTTTCTCACCAAGCGGATGTTTTGTATCCGCATGGTTTTTTCGACGGCTTTTACCATGTCATATACGGTCAATCCTGCCACTGCCACAGCCGTTAAAGCTTCCATTTCGACACCGGTCTTGGCGATTGTTTTTACCGATGAGCTGATCTGCACACCTGGTAATTCTGTATCCAGTGTCAAATCTACCTTAATATCCAACAATGGCAGCGGATGGCACATTGGGATCAGCTCTGATGTACGCTTGGCTGCCATGATACCCGCAATTTGAGCAACGGCGAGTACATCTCCTTTTTTGATCATGCCTTCTCGGATCAATTCTAGGGTAGTGGTTTTCATGACCACTTCACCCTGTGCAACCGCCACACGTTCCGTGTCTCCTTTATTACTGACATCAACCATCCTGGCGCGACCTGATTCATCCAGATGCGATAATTTTTCTGTCATTGACATATGCTCTCATCCGTTCATTAATTTAAATAAGGATTTTTCATAGGGTGGATAGGCTACCCCTCTATCGATGATAATGGCAGTGATATATTTTGCCGGGGTAACATCAAAAGCTGGGTTCGCAACCTGCACACCATCCGGGGTAATCTGTATATCGCCTATGTGGGTGATCTCATACCCAGATCGTTCTTCAATCGGGATATCTTCACCGCTCCTAATCGATAAATCAATGGTGGTTGTTGGTCCGACGGAATAAAATGGTATCCCATGAGCTGAAGCTGCCAAAGCCAGATTGTACGTACCAATCTTATTGGCAACATCTCCATTTGAAGCAATCCGGTCACAACCAACCAGACAGGCATCAATTTTGGTCTTCCTCATAAAATATCCGGATGCTCCATCAACGATAACGGTATGCGGAATTCCCAATTGCTTTAATTCCCATGATGTTAATCGGGCTCCTTGCAAGCGTGGACGGGTCTCATCCACATATACATGGATATTTTTCCCACTTTCATGTGCCAGCCGGATCACCCCCAAGGCGGTCCCGATGCCAACCGTCGCCAATGCCCCGGTATTGCAATGGTGAATGAGGTTGGCGTTATCCGGGATGAATTGTTGCCCATTTTGAGCTATTCTCAGATTCATCTGGATATCCTCTTCAGCGATTTTCAAGGCTTCTGACACCACCAATTGCCTGAGCTGGTCAAGATTCTTCTCGTCTGCCCGATCGACTATTAGTTTGATTCGATGGATAGCCCCAAACAGATTGACTGCAGTCGGTCGCGATAATTTAAGCTCTTCTGCTGCACGATTAAGCTCGCTGATTAGCTCGTCCGTTTGACAAGCTTTACTATGATAGGCTACCAAAGCCAGGCCGAACCCTGCTGCTGCACCAATTGCAGGTGCTCCCCGTATGATCATCTCACGAATCGCAAAAGCTACTTCACTACACTGAACAAAATCGTGATACACCACTTGTTCAGGCAATAATCGCTGGTCCAGCATTCTGACCACGCCATCAATCCAGCGAATTGAATAATAATCTCTCATCCAGCCCTCCAATACTGAACCGATAGGCAATTATAAACCCCGTTTACCCGCATGTTATAATAACCGACCGATGAATAATATCGTTTCCAAATGGAAGGCTGGGCTCGCCCGCACCAGTAAGGCAACTTTCGGTCAGTTTGCCACGCTTTTTGGAGCGACCGAAATTACAGACGATACCTGGGAAAAGCTGGAAGCGCTGTTGATTCATGCCGATGTCGGTGTCGAAACTACTATAAACATACTGGATAAGTTGGAAGATCGAGTTGATCGTGAAGGTATTATTAAGGAAATTGAATTGAATGTCATCTTAGGTGAGGAGTTACGCTCACATATTGACACGCCCCCTACAATCCAATTTTCTGAAAAACCCGCCATAATATTAATTGTTGGGGTAAATGGCTCAGGGAAAACGACCACCATCGCCAAATTGGGGAAAAGGTTTTCAAGTCAGGGCAAGCATGTAATTCTTGGGGCTGCAGATACTTTTCGTGCCGCGGGTGTTGATCAGCTGGAGATATGGGCAGATCGTATTGAACTACCAATTATCAGTGGTCAGCTTGGAGGCGATGCCGGTGCAGTCGCCTTTGATACAGTTCAAGCAGCAATTGCACGCAAATCGGATATCGCCATTATAGACACTGCTGGTCGCCTTCATACCCGCTATAATTTAATGGAAGAACTTAAAAAGGTATATCGGGTTGTTGGTAAAGCCCTTCCTGGGGCGCCTCACGCCGTCTGGCTGGTCATGGATGCGACAACGGGTCAAAATGCATTACAACAAGCTCGAGCGTTTAAGGAGGCAGTTAATATCACGGGTGTAATCCTGGCAAAATTGGATTCTTCGGCTCGTGGTGGTATGGCATTAGCCATCCAAAAAGAATTAGATCTGCCAATCCTGTTTGCTGGTTTGGGTGAACAACCAGACGATTTACAGCTTTTTGACGCAGACCTGTTCATTAGCGGGTTAATCCAGGAATAATCTAAAATTGATGGGGAGCAAGTTCGAATGCAAGATTTACTAGAAAAACTAAATTCTGTTCAATCAAGAATCCAAAGCTTACTGGTGCGTCTTTGACGTGCCAGCCAAAGAAATAGAATTATCAAAACTCCAAACGCAATCTGAACAAAATGACTTTTGGCAGGAACCTGAGGCAGCCCAAAAGGTGATGAAAAGGATCGCCTCTTTACGCGAGGTCGTCGATGATTGGAACAAGCTTTCACAACGTATCGGCTACCTGCTTGAGTTAGCGCAATTAGGTGACGAATCTCTGCGGTCTGAGATTACCGTTGATTTAGAAGATGTTGAAAAAGACCTTGTTCGCCGGGAATTTGACGTGCTATTGTCAGGTAAATATGACCGGAATAATGCCCTGCTCGCAATCCATTCGGGCGCTGGCGGAGTTGATGCGCAGGATTGGACTGAGATGCTTGAAAGAATGTATCTGCGTTGGGCAGAGAATGGAGGATTTAAAAGCGAAATCCTCGATCTGAGCGAAGGCGAAGAAGCCGGGATAAAAAGTGTCACCATTGCCATTGAAGGAGATTATGCTTATGGGTATTTAAGGCCTGAAAAAGGCGTACATCGTCTGGTCAGGCTTTCTCCTTTTGATGCTGCACACCGCCGGCATACTTCTTTTGCTTTGGTGGAAGTGCTCCCTGAGGTTGAGGATGATTCAGATATTGAGATAAATCCTGACGATCTCCGAATTGATGTATACCGTTCGTCTGGTGCTGGGGGTCAAAATGTTCAAAAAAACGCCACTGCTGTGCGTATTACTCACCTCCCCACAGGTATAGTGGTGACCTGTCAGAATGAACGCTCCCAAACTCAAAATCGTGAAAATGCTCTGCGTGTTTTACGCTCACGATTGTTGGAAATAAAAGAGGAAGAGCATGTGGCAACATTGGCAGAGCTACGTGGCGAATACACGAAAGCAGAATGGGGCAGTCAAATTCGTTCTTATATCCTTCACCCTTACCAAATGGTTAAAGACCATAGGACAAATTTTGAGGTTGGAAATGCGCAGGGAGTGTTAAATGGTGATCTGGATGGGTTTATCGAAGCGTATCTGCACTCTAATTTGATCAATGGCAATAAATAATCCATTCATGCCCTCAAGTACTCATCGCCCATCCAGAAATTACCCCCAAATTAAGTATTTAGTATTAATAATCCTGTTGCTTTTTCTCGTGCTGAGCTTATCGGGTTGTGTATCCCTTGCTGATCCTGAAGCCTCGCAGGAATATACTTCCGATACGGTCGGGGTGCTGGATGCCCAGACAAGCCTGGGACAAAGTTTTGTTTCACGACGCCCCAATTTGGATCGCATCACAATTTGGGTTACAACTAACTCAGGGCAGACCAACGAATCTACTTCCAATAATTCAAATAACATAAATGTTAAGCTTTATCTAAATCCAGGGGAAACATCTCCTATTTTTGCCACAACCATAATTGCCCCAACTTCAGGCAACAACATACCGATCACCATAAGCATACCAGGCCAGAAACACCCAGGTGGGCAAAACTATTATTTATTACTAACCAAAGACTCTGGCTCCATCCAGATTAATGGTCGTAATGAAGATGCCTATCCGCTCGGACAAGCTTATATTAATAATAAGGCTGCCAATGCAGATATTGCATTCAGGTTAAGTTACAACTACGATTTTTTAGCTCTGGTTCAGGATTTCAAACAATCTACTGGATATCTATGGATTGTTGGCCCATTATTAGTAGTTCTATGGTTGCCCGGTTGGTTATTATTGGATTTGTCTGGATTCCGTTCGCGTTATGATTTTGGCGAACAAACCGCCATCTCCACCGGACTCAGCCTGGCTTTGATCCCTGTGCTCATGCTATGGACAACCATACTGAAAATTAAATGGACGAGCATGGGTGTCTTTTATGCTGCTGGCTTTCTGATCGCCATTTTTATTACTCAGCTGGTCTATAATGGAATTACTTCTCAGAAGAACCATCGCAGGCTTGATAGCAGCCAATCTCGCAATCTACCTATTCCACCTGTCAATATATTCAAAAGGTTTCCCGGCAAATCATTCATTCTTATTTTGATATTTCTGGTCACACTGGCCGTGCGCTTAATTATGGTACGAGACCTGGCCACCCCTGCCTGGGTTGATTCGGTCCACCATGCCCTGATCACCCGATTAATCATAAATAATGGCTCCTATCCCGCTACTTACATGCCTTTTTGGGATATAAACCCGACTGCTTATCACCCTGGATTCCATAGTATCGCTGCAACCTTCACTTGGTTGAGCAATTTAGATCTTGCCCAATCCTTGCTGATATTGGGTCAAGTCTTGAATGCAATTTGTGTTTTCTCAGTTTATCTCTTCACTACAAGCCTGACGCGCAGCTCCTCGGCCGGGTTATTTGCTGCCCTCATCACGGGATTTCTTACTCCCATGCCAGCCTATTACACCAGCTGGGGAAGATACACCGAATTAACCGGGTTGTTATTATTGCCGGTTATCCTTGCACTGATCCAGTTAGGGGTCGATGCGAAGGTTCCAAAGAGACGTGGCTGGATCATCTTATTGGGGGGAATCACTGCCGGCGGTCTTTTCATGATCCATTATCGAGTAATTGCATTCCTGGCTTGTTTAATCTTTTCTTACGTAATATTTACTATCGTGACTAAAAGAAAAGGTACTCTTATTAAACCTGGCCATCTATTGATATTTGTATTGACCATTGCCACTCTCGGGATAGCGTCAGTTTTACCATGGTTTCTCCAAACATTAAAAACTACCGTCCTTCCAATTTTAAATACTCCAGTGACAACTTCAGTGCCCTTTTTCCAAGACTTCTCATGGTCTTATCTGACCTCTGCCCTGGGAAAGCAATCTTTGGTGTTGGCTGGGTTAGGTTTACTATGGGGCATGATTAAACATCGAAGTTTCACCTTGATGCTCATCGTTTGGATTTTGATCTTGTTCTTCTTTGGGAATTTTGCTTCATTGAAAATACCCGGAGTTGGTTTTATCACCACCGCTTCGGTAGAAATCATGCTTTTTATCCCCATTTCTATTCTTGGCGGTTATTTTATCGATCAAATCATCATTCATTGGAAGAGTTTGATTCCCAAACAGCTCATCATTCCTTCATTTGCTTTAATATTAATTCTATCTGGATTTGTAGCTTACCTTGGTGCCCGGCAATTGATTGCAATTATTAATCCCATTACCATCTTCTCTCGATATGCAGATTTACCTGCCATCGAATGGGTGGGTGAACACATCCCGGAGAACGAGACCATTGTGATAAATCCCTTTGCGTGGGGTTACGGCTTATATGCTGGTAGCGACGGAGGATATTGGATCTCACCGCTGGCCGGTAGGGTGACCCTGCCGCCACCAGTCTTATATGCATTGGAAAGTGGAGCGAACAAAATCAACACGCAAAGTCAACAAGTCATCACCCTGGGTCCTAATCCCTCTGCGTTATGGGATTTTTTGAACACACAGCAACTACATTACATTTACATCGGAGTTAAAGGCGGGGTTATCCCTCCTGAGAAATTAGCTTCCAGCGGGTTATTCAGTGTGCTGTACCATCATGATGGTGTTTGGATTTTTAGTGTTAAACCTTGACAGGCCGGGCACACGCATATATAATCTCACCCTGCCTGCCCGTACGGGCAGGTGTTATTGTGAATTTACATCGCAGGCAACACCCAAACCAGGTTTTGCCAATTGAAAGAGACAGGAGTATATCATGACGCCCCAACCGAAAAGAAAGCACTCTTCTGGCAGACGCGATCGTCGGCGTGCCCATGATGCATTGACATATCCAAACCTGGTTGTTTGCAGTAACTGTGGGGAAATGCGCTTGCCCCATCGGGTTTGTCCAAATTGCGGCCATTTCAAGGGTCGAGAAATAATCGAAATCAAAGAAGAAAAGAAGTAATCATGAAACGGGCCGTGAATTTCACGGCTCGTCAATTTTTAATCCAATCTTATGAACGCTCGAAAAATTGCGTTTGTGTTTCCCGGCCAGGGATCTCAATCAGTGGGAATGGGGCGCTCATTATCACAAATATATCCGGCGGCTAAGGAAACCTTCCAACAAGCTGATGACATATTGGGATTTCCCCTTTCGCGCATCGCTTGGGAAGGTCCAGATGAATGCCTGAACGATACGATCAACACACAGCCAACATTATTTACTCACTCGATTGCCGTTTTACAGGTAATTCGTTCGATAAACCTTGATCTTGTGCCGACTTATGTAGCTGGTCATTCAATGGGAGAGCTAAGCGCTTTGGTCGCTGCGGGTACGTTATCTTTCAGTGATGGATTAAGATTGGTGAGAATTCGTGGAGAGCTCATGAAACGTGCAGGTGAAATATCACCCGGTGGAATGGCTGCAGTAATGGGCTTGGATATTCCCCAGATTGAGCAGCTTTGCCATCAGATAAGCACCGCTACTGAGATTGTCCAGGTTGCAAATGATAACTGCCCTGGTCAGGTGGTCATTTCTGGGTCAAATCCTGCCCTTGATCGCGTTCAGCCAATTCTTGAGCAAGCCGGTGCAAGACGTGTCATTCGGATAGCCGTGAGTATTGCTGCCCATTCCCCATACATGTTAACCTCCCAGGAAGACTTCAATAAATCGATTGCATCAACCATGATCAAGAGTGCTTACATACCGATTATTGGCAATGTAACGGCCAATCCTCTATTGGATGCAGATGACATAAAAAATGATCTGCAAAATCAATTAACTCACCGGGTGCGCTGGACTGAATCGATTAATTATCTCGTTTCAGAGGGAATATCAGATTTCATCGAGATTGGAAGTGGTTCTGTGTTATGTGGCTTAATCAAAAGGATCGACCGGAATGTGGTCGCATCCCCCCTCGGTACCCCTGAAGACTTCCAACGTCTTGAAAAATTCTAGCTTGTGACTAGGTCTCTCGACTAAAATTGTAAGATACTGGTTGGAGTATAATAATGTGACCCAATTGATCATAATGGTATCAGGAGTCTGATATGTCAAAAGTAGGCTTTTGCTCGATGGAAGGGCGTGTGGCTGTAGTTACCGGAGGCGCCCGCGGAATCGGTCGAGCCATTGTAGAAAAATTAGCTTTTTTAGGCGCAAACGTGGTCATTGCCGATATGTTGGTCGAATTGGCTGAAAAATCGGCTGAGGAAATTTCAAATATGACCAATACAAGAATTCTTGCAGTGAAAGTTAATGTCACCGAAGGAAAATCATCCAATGAGATGATCGACCACGCATTGAAAGAATTCGGCAGGGTGGATATCCTGGTTAACAATGCTGGTATCACCCGCGATACACTCATCCTCCGCATGGAAGAAGCTGATTGGGATGCAGTCTTGGATGTCAACCTTAAAGGGGCATTTAATTGCTCCAAAGCTGTAGTCCGTCCAATGATGAAGCAACGTTATGGTCGCATCGTTAATATTTCATCCATTTCTGGGCAGGCTGGTCAGGCAGGGCAGACCAACTATTCAGCCTCAAAGGCTGGATTGATTGGATTCACCAAAGCCCTCGCCCGTGAAGTTGCTTCCAGGCAAATCACCGTAAATGCAGTCGCACCGGGTTTTATTCCGACGTCCTTGACCAATGATTTATCTGAAGAGCTAAAAAAATCCATCCTTAGTGCCACACCCATTGGTCGAATGGGAAAACCTGAAGAAATCGCCGCTTCGGTAGCTTTCCTCGCTTCAGAAGAAGCTGCTTATATCACGGGGCAGGTTCTGGCTGTAGATGGCGGGATGGCGATGATGTGATACAAACTACACTGATTGGGAGTTCCATTATGAAAGATGATGATCCATCTCAAGGTACAACTACAATTGCCCCAGATGTGTTATTAACCATCGCACAGCTGACCACCTTGAACGTAGCAGGAGTAAGTCGTCTTAGCCATGTCCAAACACAAGTTAATCAATTGCTAAAGCGCACCCAAAAACGCGAAGGTGTTTTGATCGAAGTTGTGGATGATGTGGTTTATGCTGATATTTATGTCGTATTGAAAAATGATGTTAATGTACGTGACGTTAGCCATAACATACAGTATGAAGTCTCTCGGGCAATCTCAGATATGGTAGGCATGTCAGTTGGACGAGTAAATATCCATATTGAGGATATCGATTATCCACCGGAGGCTGAGGCATAACTCAATGAAACCTCGAACCAGGGCACGCAGTATCGCCCTGCAGGCACTTTACGAAATTGATCTTACCGGTCATCCACCTGAATTAGTGATAACAGAAAGGTTATCTGAATCACCTTTGGAAGATAACCTGGCTGAATTTGCACGAAAGATTGTTTTTGGGATATTACCGATCATTCACGAGCTTGATCAGATTATCGCCAAGCATGCTCCAGAATGGCCACTTGATCAAGTCGCTACAATCGATCGCAATATTATGCGGATTGCATTATGGGAAATTGCAGTCAGTAACCAAACTCCATTGAAAGTCGCAATTAATGAAGCCGTTGAATTAGGAAAATTATACGGCTCTGAAAGCACTCCCCGCTTTGTGAATGGTGTGCTGGGTAGCCTTGCCTTACACTATAATGATATCGTTCAATATTTTAAGAAGCTGAATTAATTAAACACGCATATGGAAATACTTGGGATTGGTCCGCTTGAGCTCTTTTTTATTTTGATCCTTGCCTTAATTGTCCTCGGTCCAGGTGACATGGTCAAAGCTGGAAGAACCCTTGGACGTTTTTTACGGAAAATCATTACCTCACCAGAATGGCAAACTGTTCAAAAAGCTTCGCGGGAGCTTCGATATTTACCTAATCGATTGATGCGTGAAGCTAACCTGGAAGATCTTTCAAAGGACTTATCAGATATAAATAAAATTGGTGGCCAGATTAATGCCGATGTCAAAAAAATGGAAATAGACCTTGCCTCCTGGACCACACCTCCAGGGCTGGCTCTTGATAAAAATAAACAACCAGACCCGGATGAATCATCACCCACCATATCAGATGCGCCAGGTAATCCAGTAGAGCCCGGTGATCACCCCTGATTTATGCGAAAGTTATTCCACTTAATTTGGAGGATTATTTCTGCACCATTCCGCTTTATTATATGGATTATGCGCAGTATTGGGCAAACCCTGAGTAAAGGAGCACAAAATGTATCTTCATATTTCAAAGAAGAAGATATTGATGATGCGCCCATCGGGGATACACTTGCTACGACGATTGAAAATCCTCGCGCCCTATTACCCCATATTAATGCGCTTCGCAAGCATTTGCTCAGGGCAGTATTAGCTATTGTAATCACCACCGCTATTTCATTCTTGTTTGTACGTGGAATTCTAAGCTATCTTGCTGCACCCTTAGCAGCTGGCATCCATGAGTTAGTGGCAATCGATGTTACGGAAAACATCGGTACGGTCATGCGGGTGACCCTCCTGAGTGGATTTACCATCGCTCTTCCCTACGTTATCTTTGAGGTCTGGCTATTTATCGCTCCTGCATTGAAGCTCAGCTCACGCATAAAAGGACTGTTAGCAATCCCCGTGGCATTATGTCTGTTTGTGGGGGGTATGGCATTTGCGTTCTACATAATGCTAAAGGCTGCTTTACCTTTTTTATTCAATTTTATGGGTTTATCTACCCAACCTCGCCCTTCCTCGTACTATAATTTTGTGACCCTGATTATGTTTTGGATTGGGGTGACTTTCGAATTTCCATTGGTAATCTATCTGTTAGCGAACCTTGGTTTGATCAAAGCAAAAACATTGGCTTCTCAATGGAGGCTCGCCATCGTAATCATTGCTATCCTGGCAGCTGCAATCACCCCCACGGTAGACCCTGTCAATATGGGACTCGTGATGGCTCCAATGATTGTCTTATACTTCATCAGCATTGGTCTTGCTTATTTCGCTCAACGTAATCGCTCACCCAAACAAAAGGAGGCGCTAGATAAAGTTTAATTAATAGTATAAATAAGACCCAATAAAACTGTCACCATACAATCCGAGGATCATTAAAGGAGGTATCCATGCATGATCGAGTTGCCATTGTGGGAGTAGGCTGTACGGGTTTTCGTCCTATCACACCTGAACAGTCGTATAAGGAAATGGTATATGAAGCTGCGATGCGTGCTTATACTGATGCGGGAGTAGATCCCCGCCGTGATGTCGAGAGTTTTGTGACTGTAGCAGAAGATTTTCACGAGGGGACCAGCATCTTTGATGAATACACTCCAGATCAAATTGGTGGAGCGCTCAAACCCGTACAGACCATTACTGGGGATGGATTACACGGTATCGCAACTGCATACATGTTAATTCGTACAGGGCAATTTGATATCGTCGCTGTCGAAGGTCACAGCAAAGCATCCAATATCAAGACCTTACCTGAAGTTACTGCCTATGCGCAAGACCCTATATTAAATCGACCTCTAAAATTAAATAGTCATTTCATCGCCGGTCTGGAAATGAACCGCTACTTGTTCGAAACCGATTCCACACGTGAGCAATGTGCTGCGGTGGTTGTAAAGAATAGATTTAACGCAATAAATAATCCCCTTGCCCCCTATGGGGCGAACCTGACCCTTGAAGATGTTTTATCCGGTCCAGTCCTTTCCTGGCCTCTCGGATCACGTGAGACTGCACAGCACGCCGATGGTGCCATCGTCATGGTCTTGGCATCGGAGGAAAAAGCCTCATCTCTATCAGACAAGCCAATCTGGATTTTGGGAAGTGGCTGGAATAATGATTCCCCAGCGCTTGAGAACCGAGACTGGGCTCATTCCATTTATACTGAGGAAGCTGCCAGAATGGCTTACCGGCAGGCAGGCATTAATAATCCACTGGAAGCAATCGATATCGCTGAAGTGGATGATACTTACGCCTATAAAGAGCTGCAAGCCCTCGAAGCTCTGGGATTTTGTCGCGAGGGTGAGGCTGGTACATTAACCTTGGAAGGTTTCACCGGTCCTGATAGTGGGCTTCCGGTAAATGTCTCTGGTGGGAGTCTTGGGATGGGCAACCTTCTTGAAGCGAATGGTTTGGCGCGCGCTCTCGAGCTTGTTCTCCAGCTTAGGGGAGAAGCAGGTCCGCGACAAATTGAAAATGTTAACCTTGGTCTGGCACAGTCCTGGCGTGGGGTGCCATCCACCAGTGGCGCAGTCCTGATCCTCGCCAACTAGAAAGGATGCCAATATGGGAATGCGAAAAGTAGCCGTTGTTGGTGCTGGTATGACTAAATTCGTTCGGCGCGCTCTAGAAACCCCCAAGGAGCTGACTTGGGAAGCTGCTCATATGGCACTCGAATCATGTGAGATGACCATGGATGATATCGAAGCTGTATGCTTCGGGACTGCCCCAGATGCTTTCGATGGAGTCCATCTCAACGGGGAGTATGTGAGTGATGGGGCCGGTGCCTGGCGTAAACCCTATATGCGCTCCTATGTCGGGGGGGGAACTGGAGTCTTTGTACCCATCCAGGGTTGGTACCACATCGCATCCGGTTTATTCGATGTCGTTATGGTTGTGGCTGAGGAAAAGATGTCCTCTTATTATCCTCATGCGCAAGCCGCCTTCATGACCATATTCGACCATACTACAGAACGTCCTCTTAAACCGAACCTGCTTTGGATTTTCGCTATGGAGATGAACCGTTACATGACCACCTATGGTATCTCCAAAGCTGACATTGCTCAAGTAGCTGTTCAGCATAAAAGGAACGCTGCAAATCACCCGTGTGCTCTCCTCGGTGACGCAGATATTACCCTCCAGGATATCCTTGATTCAGAAGTGCTGGCATGGCCCGTCCAACGTTTTGATGTTAGCCCTGTCTCGGATGGAGCCGTCGCTGTGGTCTTGGCTGCCGAACATATCGCCAAAAGGATCACCGACAAGCCAGTTTGGATTGAAGGTGTCGGTTGGCACCTGGATACATCCTATTGGACCAATCGAGACCTGGCTTATCCGCGCTATGTGGAATATGCTGCCCGGATGGCCTATGATATGGCTAGGATCAAAGAGCCTCGCAAGGAAATCAATATCGCCGAACCCTATGACCCATTCGATTACAAAGCCCTCCACCATCTTGAAGGACTGCAGCTAGCCGATCGAGGTAAAGCCGCTGAACTGTACAGTGATGGCACTGCCTCTCGCACGGGCAACATGCCAATCTGCCCATCCGGCGGTCTATTGGGCGTCGGTAACCCCATTGCTGCTGCTGGCCTCATGAAAATTGCAGAGTTATTCTGGCAGCTGCGTGGTGAAGCCGGAGCCAGACAGGTTCCTGGTCAGCCTCTTCGTGGTTTGGCTCAAGCATGGGGTGATCTGATGCAAGTGGGTACGGTTGTCATCATGGGCAGATGAGGAGTAGATTATGACCGCAAAAATCAAAGAGTTTCCAGGAATATCACTCAGTGAGCAGGATTTCAAGGATGGAAAAATTTTATATAATTTCGACAAGCTCAATGGCATTTATGCCTGGGATACTGGTATTGGCATAGGAAGTTATTTGGCTTCAATGAAAGCTGGTGTGATCCTGGGTAGTCATTGTCCATCCTGCCGGAAGATTGTGGTACCGCCCCGCACAATTTGCGAGTTTTGCTATCGACCTATGGATGAATTCGTCCCATTGAAAGACACTGGGACGATCAATACATTCTCGCTTTGCTACGTAACCTGGGACGTCCAACGCATCAAGGAGCCGGAAATCCCCGCAGTGATAGACATTGATGGGGCTTCTCCAAACCACGGAATCATGCATATGCTTGGAGAAATCGATCCCAAAAAAGTAAAGATTGGGATGCGCGTGAAAGCGGTGTGGAAACCCGCTGAAGAAAGACAAGGTTCGATCAACGATATTTTGTACTTCAAGCCCATCGAGGAGGTATGACGATGACACTCCTACATCGAGATCCAAAAGCACCCGTCTCATGGTTGGGTGAATTACCTGTGACGAACCGCTATACTTATGGGTTGGCTGGCGAAAAATTCTTTCGCCACATAAAGGATGAAGCACACATCATGGGTACTCATTGCCCACATTGCGACCATACCTATGTACCGGCAGCCGCTTTTTGCGAGCGATGCCTCCGCAAGCTGGATGAATGGGTAGACGTCGGTACAATTGGGGATGTGGTTACATATACTTTCCTTCATGTCAGCCTTGATGGCAGCCCGCTTGAAAAACCTGAGATCATCGCATTCATCCGCTTCGGAGATGGCGGAATAATTCACCGTTTAAGTGAAATTGAGCCAGATCAAGTGGAGTTTGGGCTGATGGTAGAAGCGGTTTTCAAGCCCAAATCCAAACGGATCGGTTCGATCTTGGATATCAAGTACTTCAAACCGGCTTAAGTATTACTGTTAGCTATTCTAAAACCTGTATCCTGCGGATGCAACGATTATTTATCTTGCTCTACACCTCCGCAGGATACAATTTTATTAAAATATTCACCAATTACCATGTCAAGATGATAAAATTCATAGGACTTCCAATTAATCCATGATCACCAGCCCAATCTATAGTCTCGATAAAGCGGATTTATCATCTTATGCTTATATTAATTAGAAAATGGTTTCATGGTGGCTTCCTGCCATTATTAATTCTCACTATGCTGGTAGGATGTAATTTTCCTCCCCCAACCCTTCAATCTTCAACGCACCCTGAAATTACTCCTGTATCAGATATTCAGCAGACGATGCTTACTTTCAGAGTGACCATCGCTGAGTCACTTTCTGCAGGGGATTCGATCTACATTACCTTGCTGGATGAAGTCACTGGTCTGGCTTTTAACCCCCATAAATACATCATGCAAGCGGAGGATTCGTTGCACTACTCAATCACTCTGCCATTATATTTGGGTAAAGTGATCAAATACCGCTATAGTCGGGAAGGAGCCTCCATTGTTGATGAACATCTGTACAATGATAGACCAGTTCGTTATCGTCTCTATCATGTTGAAGGACCAGGGACGGTTGATGATCTGATCAGCCGTTGGACTGATTCTGAATATCTTGGTCCAAAGGGACGCATCATGGGTGAGGTTGAAGATTATTCAACCGGTGAGCCTATTCCAAACATTCTCGTAACAGCCGGGGGCGAACAAGCATATACCCTTGCTGATGGAACCTTCCTTCTTGAAGGATTGCCACCCGGCACGCATAACACGGTCTTCTATTCATTGGATGGTTCATATGTCATTTATCAACAGGGGGCGGTAGTTGCAGCTGATTCGACGACCCCCGTATCAGTTCAATTGAGCCCCACCCGGCTGGTGACCGTCATATTCACCATCACAGTTCCTTCAGATACTCCACCAGATGCTCCCATCCGCCTGGCAGGAAATCTCTATCAATTGGGAAATACTTACGCTGATCTTTCTGGTGGGGTTAGTACTTTGGCTTCCGGGATGCCGGTTTTAGGCAAGCTTCCTGATGGCAGGTACATGGTGACGCTAAATCTCCCCACAGGTACCTATATTGAATATAAATATACCCTTGGAGATGGTCTATGGAGCTCTGAGCTCTCTTCAAAAGGGGCAATCAGGCTGCGCCAGCTGATTATTCCGAATACCAGCGTTGAAGAAAATGATGTCGTTGAAGCCTGGCATTCAGAAAGTACCAATTCTATCCGATTTGAAGTCAAAACACCATCTGATACCCCTCAAAATGAGATTGTCTCGATCCAATTCAACCCAGGCTTTGAATGGCTTGAGCCGCTTCCCATGTGGCCTGCCACGAGTTCTCTGGGGGAGCCTGTCTGGAGATTTGATTTGACCGGACCTTTCAATGATCTCTCCTCCTTGCATTACCGGTACTGCCGACAGTATCAATGCGGGAGTGCGGATGACACGGCTACTGTCGGGGTAAATCCCTTGGGTCGCCAAGCCAATCCGAGCTCAAATCCTGGAACCATAAAGGATGAAGTATTGAGTTGGGCATGGTTGAGCGAGCCGAATATTCTCGCCGGTGTTCCGGATGTTCAGGTTTCCTCCAGGGGTGTGGATTTTATTGCCGGGGTTTCCTTTCAATCCAGCTACCACCCCTCTTGGGGACCTTTGCTGTCGAAAGCAATCAATGAGGTCCAAAGCCTCTCTGTAAATTGGTTAATCCTTAATCCAACCTGGACGTTTACCAATGGAACTCCTCCTATCCTGGAACTATCTCCCTCACAGGATATGCTCTGGCCTGCATTGGTCAGTTCGATCAACACTGCTCGACGAATAAATATGAACGTCGGGATTTTTCCAACCCCTCACTTCCCCTCCCAGTCCAGTATATGGTGGCAGAATGCTACGCGTGATTTTCCATGGTGGGTTTCTTTTTTTGAAAGATATTCGAATTTCATTCTGCACCACGCTACTGTTGCCGCCAATACAAACGCCTCCTCGCTTATATTGGGCGGAGACTGGTTGGACCCGGCGTTACCTGGTGGGTTGCTGGTCGATGGCTCTCCCAGTAATGTTCCACAGGATGCTGAAATCCGTTGGCGAGACTTGATTCAACAGGTTCGTGAGCGTTATACGGGTACCATCGCCTGGGCCTTGTCATATCCGGATGGGATTACACATCCTCCTCCTTTCCTTGATGCAGTCGACCAGGTCTATATTCTATGGTCCGCGGCCTTGGCAAGCCAGCCAAATGCCACCCTGGCAGGCGCAGCGCAGCAAGTTGCCTTGGAAGAAATGCAAGCTCAGGCAGGTTCCATATTTGATCAGGAATTATTGCCTTTCCAGCAGCAGATTGGGAAACCCATCATTATAGCCATATCCTACCCTTCCATTGATGGTGGGACCAGTGGTTGTATCGCTGTTGTTGGAGGAGGGTGTCTTGATTATGACTTGCTCAATCTGCCCAATCCTGATATCCCTGAGCTTGTCCTGAATCTTCAAGATCAGGCGAATGCTTATAATGCAATTCTCTCGGCCATCAATCAACGCGGCTGGATCTCTGGTTTTGTTTCTATGGGTTACTACCCCCCAGCCGTCCTTCAGGATAAATCCGTCTCTATTCATGGCAAGCCAGCCAGCGGCGTCATTTGGTACTGGTCACAAAAATATCTTAGTCATTGAGCACTACCGAAAAAGTTTCATCCATCGAATTGACGCGGTATGAATTACCTGCTATTATTCACACCTGGTTTTGTTGTTTGAGATAGTTGAGCGCAATAAAAAAAATAAAACCTCCCCGGTTTTGAACCAGGGAGGTAAAATGTAAATCAGCGTTTGATGTCGTCTTTGTTCTCAAGCTAGGAGGAGTAATCTATGGAAAAGCATATTGGCAAGGTCACACATTATTATTCCCACTTGAGCGTTGCTGTCCTGAATCTTACTGATGAAATCCGCCTGGGCGATGAAATTCACGTCACGGGACGTATCACTGATCTGGTTATGCACGTCGCTTCTCTGGAGGTCGATCATCGCAAAATCGAGTCTGGTGGTATAGGGATGGAAGTGGCCCTGAAGGTGGACGATGTTGTGCGGGAAGGCGATAAGATATATAAAGTGGTTTGAAATGTCATTCCCCTTTCCAGACATAATCCTGGGTGGTCGATTTAATAGATGGTGGACTTAGGATAATATTCTCAATAATCATGCCCAAAAGGTCATTATGCCTTTTCCCATTTTGCACCATTATGAAATGATCAGGGCGCCTGATCTTTATTAAAAAACGCTGACAGCTGGGGTAAATTACGCATGACCCAGTATGGGATGTGGTTGATAGGCTTCTTCCAAATGGTGGATTTCATCCGGGGTGAGCTGGACAGAGAGGGATGCGACGGCATCCTCCAGGTGGTGAGGCTTGGTTGCGCCAATAATTGGGGCGGTAATGACCGGTTTGGAAAGCATCCAGGCTAAGGCCACCTGTGCCATCGGAAGACCTCGGGCTTCAGCCAGCTCGCTGACTCGTTGTGCTATCTTTAAGTCATCGTCCGAGTACAGACTTTTGCCGAAAGCATCGGTCTGAGCGCGAAGCGTTTCGTTCCGTTCTTTCGTTGGCTTTCGGGTCAGCAACCCACGTGCCAGCGGCGACCATGGGATTACAGCGATCTGCTGATCCTGGCAGAGGGGAAGCATTTCGCGTTCCTCTTCACGGTAAACCAGATTGTAATAAGGCTGCATGGAAACGAAACGTGCCCAACCGTGCAGATCCGAGGTGTAGAGGGCTTTGGCAAACTGCCAGGCATGCATCGAAGATGCGCCGATGTAGCGGGCTTTGCCGGCCCGGACCACATCATTCAGAGCTTCCAGCGTTTCTTCAATCGGAGTTTCATAGTCCCAGCGATGGATCTGGTATAAATCAACGTAGTCCATCCCCAGGCGCTTCAGACTGGCGTCGATCGAGCTGAGGATGTGTTTTCGGGAGAGGCCGCGGTCGTTGGGTCCCGGTCCCATCTCGGAATGAACTTTGGTGGCAATCACCACCTCATCCCGGGAAACAAAATCGCGTAGCGCTCGTCCAACTACGCTTTCGCTCATTCCAAATGAGTAAACATCGGCAGTGTCAAAGAAATTGATGCCCAATTCGAGGGCGCGCTTGATAAACGGGCGGCTGTTTTCTTCATCCAGCGCCCACTGCCAGCGCTCAGTCGGCCCCCCGTAGCTCATGCAGCCCAGGCAGATGCGAGATACTTTCATGCCGGTGTTCCCAAAGCGGTTGTATTCCATGGTTTTCTCCCTTCCAATAATTTATTTATTGATGACCGACGATGCGGTGCGGAATATATGTCTCTTCCAGATATGCGACCTCTTCATGGGTCAGTTTAACGGACAGAGCACCAAGGGCATCTTCCAAATGTTTGACTTTCGTTGCCCCGATGATAGGCGCAGTCACTAGCTCCTTCTGTAACAGCCAGGCAAGTGCGATATGAACGCGCGAACCCCCATGCTTTTCTGCAATTTCCGCGACCCGCTCCACGACCTGTCGATCGATTTCTGCCGTCGCATCGTATTTGCTTTTCGCGATTTGGTCGGTTTCGGAACGAAGCGTTTGTTTCGACGACCAGTCACGCGTCAATCTTCCCGAGGCAAGTGGACTATATGGGATCACTCCGATTTTCTCCTCGCGGCAGAGCGGCAGCATTTCCCTCTCCTCTTCGCGGTAGATGAGGTTCAGGTGATCCTGCATCGAGACGAAGCGGGTCCACCCATGCTTATCGGCCACATACAGCGCTTTCTGGAACTGCCATGCGAACATGGCGGAGGCACCGATATAGCGAGCCTTGCCGGCCTTCACCACTTCATGCAGCGCTTCCATCGTCTCCTCGATTGGGG
>CAZXPK010000004.1:35330-52839 GCA_964642565.1 uncultured Anaerolineaceae bacterium | reverse complement strand
TAATTAAACTCTAAAATATTTTTAATCATTCATTCATCTAACGGCTGATGAATAAAGAATATTGTCCTGAGATCATTGGTTATGATATTCCCTCTAGGCGAGGGGTAAAGGAGGAATACAGAATCCATGGACATTTACAAAGTTAGTGAACGCAGAAATCGTTTCAATTCACCAGGATATCGGGGATATTTCGGCAAGGAGGGGCAAAGGCAATACAGTACCACAAGCCAGTCTGTGGTGCGGAATAACCGTAGCAGTCCGTCCTTAGCCACAGCTTCCTATCCGGTGATGACTGTGCCGGATCCAGTTCGGATCTATGAGGATTATCAAGGATGTTTTGCCCTGGAACGCGATGTCCCGTCGGTTCTACGCTCGATCAATGAATCGAAGATGTCAGCTATCGCCCGCCAGGCATTAAATCGACATAATTTCCGCATCCAGGGATGGAGGGCTCGCAAGCTGGACGGTAGTGCTGGGAATCCGGCAAGCCTCGGTTCCTACCGTTTCGATGGGGTGGGGGTGGATCGTAATGAGTGGTTGGATTGGTCGATCATCTTAAAAGTCATTCAATCTCCTGCCAATCTTGGTTATGATAATTTTGGGGACGGAGATGCCCAAACCCATTGGAATTACTGGAAGCGCGAGTTATTGCTCTATAAATCGGGTTGGCTCGAATCATTACCCGAAGGAATAAGGGCACCTAAGTGCTACGATGTGGCGGAGATACCGGGCAATATTGGCGGCATATGGCTGGAGGATGTTAAAGACTCTTTTTCAGGCAACTGGCCTCTCCATCGGTATGCCCTGGCTGCCCGGCACCTGGGTCGGTTGAATGGCATCTACACCTCCCGGCGCAAATTACCATCCTTCTCATGGCTTTGTAAACAACGCACCCGTCAATGGTTGAACTCGATCCCATGGCAAGATTTCCAATGGGATCATCCACTCGTGTGGCAACAGTTTCCCAATCCAGAGTTAGACAGCTTCAGGAGCATGCTGCAGGATAACGAGAGCTTCCTGGCCAAGCTCGACCAAATCCCCAAAACAGTCTGCCATGGTGACACATACCCGACCAATTTTATTTCCCGTCATTTGCCTCGAAACCAGGAGCAAACCGTGACGATGAATTGGTCACAGGCGGGTATCGAACCCATAGGAGATGACCTGGGGCAACTAGTTTATGGTACCTATATGAACTTGAAGGGTTATAAACTACGCGACATCTCCGAGACGCTATTTACAAGCTATGTCAATGGTCTGCAGGACAGCGGCTGCCGGGTTGATACACAGCTGGTCCGCTTTGGGTATACAGCTTCTGCCGCATTCAGAGTGGGTCTATTTAAGCTCATCCTCCTGGGTGAACAGATCAAGAGGGAGAATGATTACTTACCCCATTCTGCCAATCACCCACTGATCACTGAACCATTCGAATCAGTGATGGCCAATGAAGCTTACCGCTTGTTGGACATCATTTGATGAGTGTTTGAGCCAATGACCTTATCCTCTTATCTGGAGGTGAGGACGATAAAATTCTAAGCTGGAAATAAATTCTGAGAATCATAGGGGCACGAATATGGGGGAGCATTCATTAAGATCGGGACAGGCTGCTCGGAAGCGACTTGTCCCGATTTTCATTCGTAAAATATACAATCTTGCCCGGCGCTCCCATCACTGATAGAATTCCCGCCATGAAGATCCGCTCGATCACTTGTTTTATAGACCCATCTTATCCACTGAATGAGCAGAGATTGAAAGTGGCAGGAGAATTCCTGCAGATAGCCCGACCCGCATTCGTTAACGCTGGCTATGAAGTGCAATCCGCCCGCCTGGCAACGGTTCCATTCCCGCGTTTGCTGACTGAGCTTAAACCAGGTAAGCTCGCTCGGCTGGCTCAACAGTTGGAAGCAGCTGCGATAGATTTGGGATATGCCTACATATCCTTGGGGCCAGCACTCCCCGAGCTGACTGGGAGCTATGGCTTGATCCCCGAAGCACTAGCAGCTACTCAAAACGCCTTTTTTTCCGGGCTGATGACTACCCCTGACGACTCGGAAGGCGGAGTCTCACTTAAAGCAGTTCACCAATGTGCTGGCGTCATCCATGATGCAAGTAGCATTTCATCGGATGGTTTCGCCAACCTACGCTTTGCCGCCCTAGCGAACGTCCCTGCGGGCTCGCCCTTCTTCCCGGCCGCGTATCACCTGGGTGATGAGCCATGCTTTGCATTGGCAACCGAGGCAGCTGAATTGGCGGTGACTGCGTTCAGCCAGGCTGCCAGCCTGGATGAGGCCCGCAACAACCTGGTGAGCTCGATGGAGTGGCATGCGCGCGCCATGACGAACACTGCTCGCGAAGTAGAGAGGCAATCTCGGGTGAAGTTTGGCGGGATCGATTTTTCACTGGCACCTTTTCCATCTGAAGAGTGTTCACTCGGTACGGCCATGGAGCGCTTGGGAGTACCCAAGCTTGGGGTTCATGGCTCACTGGCAGCGGCTGCCATCCTGGCAGATACGATGGACCAGGCTGACTTTCTACGAGCCGGATTCAGCGGTCTGATGCTGCCCGTGCTCGAAGATGCCACCCTTGCCAGGCGAGCAGCTGAGGGCAGCCTGAATGTGATGGACCTGCTGCTCTATTCAGCAGTCTGCGGTACCGGGTTGGATACCATCCCTCTACCTGGGGATACCAGTGTCGAGCAATTATCCGCTGTTCTGCTTGACCTGGCAAGCCTGGCCTTACGTTTGGCTAAACCACTTACTGCCCGTCTCATGCCCATCCCCGGCAAAAATGCGGGTGACCCAACCGGTTTCGATTTCGCTTACTTTGCCAACAGCCGGGTGATGTCACTGCATGCTGTGCCACTGGTTAGATTTTTAAGCGGGGATGAATCGTTTACACTCCACCGGAGGCCATCCAAATGAGTCCAATAAATACACGCATGCTTTGGCTGCGCTGGGTGGGAGCCAATGCCCTGGGTGAAATGTTTGGCTTGGGACTGACATTTGTTGTGGGGGAGTGAAATAAAGCTTAGTGGAAGAAGATCAAGGGATTGTTCAGGTGGTCAGCTTCGAAAAAGAAGATGACAATCAGATCAAACAGCGATCAGCGCCTGGGGGTATCTTTTCACGCATCAGCGCTTCGATGTAAATAAAAATGCCGTACATCATTGGTGTACAGCATTATGATCTGCAAATCCGGGATATCTACCCAGAGCCTTCCAGCCTCCAGTAGATCCCCTTCTCGCGCTTGAGCAAACCGTTATCCACCATATATCGGCGCAGTGCAGCAGTATCTTCGTGAAAACGCCTAAGCGTCTGGTTGACTTGATTCTCCGGATACTGTACACCTGACTCGAAATTCTTGACCAGATGGCTCAAGATGACCATTAGCTTCTTATGCTGGGTTGGAATGGCTTTCAAGGTGCCGTCCCGTGAGAGATAGGCACGTAAAGTCTTGACCTCGAATTCATCGCCTTCATATTCGGGCGCTGGTGGACGAGACTGTGCCAGCACCTGATGGGTGAGCTTTTCGAGCGCCTGGCTATCCAAACGATATGCACTACCTTCCTTGTGTGCCAGTCCGGCTGCTACGAGCTGCTCCAGATGGTGCTCAACCTCGACGGGTTTCATCCCCAACCGTTCAGCGACCTGCGTTGGAGAGAGGGCTTCTATCCCTAACAACCCCGCGATTTTCAAGCGCTCTGCATCTGCCAGGGATTTCATGAATTTCAATAATTCTTCTTGATTCTTAGATGATGTGTTCATATCTATCTTCCTTTATGATGGCTTTTGATCAGCAATTCTCCAATATTCTCCTTCAGCACGCCCCATCATCTTATAAGCGATCATCTCGCGCCGTAAGGTGGCAGTATCATCATGGAAGCGGGCTAGGATTTCGTTGACTTGCTTCTCGGTATAATGGACCTCGGGTTGAAAGTCATTCAGGATGTGCCGGAGGACCACTTCACGCTTCTTGCGTTGGGCCGGAATAACTTTCAGCTTACCATCTGGCAACAAGACATCCCGCAGCACTTTCCGGTCATAGGCTTCCAGGTCGACCTCTGCCGCCATGCTGGGCAGTTTGTCTTGTGCACCCAGGTGCCTGGCGATTTGCTCCAGGACGGCTGATTCAAGTTGGTACAGGTTGTAATAGCTCTCAGCACGTGCACTTACCAATCCGGCTTCGGATAACAGTTTCAGGTGATGAGAAACTGTGGGTGGGCGCAAATCGAGCAGGGCTGCCAGCTGTTCCACCGAGTATGGATGTTGGGACAGTAAGCCTACAATCTTCAAGCGGTTGGCATCTGCCAGGGCTTTGAAGAAGGTCAGCAGCTGTTCATCGTTTGGTGGGATGAGGGATGTCATAATAAAATCCTTATCATAATTCGTTCTAACTAATTAGATGATTATCTAATTAATTATACATAACTGATATCACTTGTCAAGGGTAAATTTTGACGGAGATCTCCAAAGCCGATCATAACCCTACATGGTCAGTCTGCTCTCGGGAGATGGGGCTGGTATAATTTAATCGAGACGGGTCTGTTGTTTGACCTGTAAGGGAACGCAATGTCCTCAATTGATGAGATCAAATCCCGCATTGATATTGTTGACCTGGTTTCAGAGTCTGTGCAGCTGCGCCACTCTGGCAAGAATTACACCGGATTCTGCCCCTTCCATCCCAATACACGTACGCCTTCCTTCGTTGTCTTCCCTTCGACGGGCACATGGCGCTGTTTTGGACAATGCAATGAGGGTGGGGATATCTTTAGCTTTACAATGAAGAGGCAGGGGTGGGATTTTTCGGAGACGCTTAAATATCTGGCAGACAAGGCGGGTGTCCAGCTTAAACCACCCACTCCCGAGGAATTGGTCGCCGAAGAAGAGCATGCTCAATTACGCAGCATGCTCGAGGAAGCCGCCAACTACTATCACCATCAATTGCGGAATACAAGTGAGGGTCAAAAAGCGCTCGAGTATCTTCATAAGCGAGGCTTGAGCGATGAGATCATCGATACCTTCGGCCTGGGATACGCTCCCAATGCCTGGGAAGCGATCATTCAATACTTCAAAGGTAAGGGGCGTTCCGAGGTGCAACTGCGCGAAGCAGGCCTGGTTTCAGAGCGTGAGGATGGATCGATCTACGATAAGTTCAGACACCGCATTATCTTTCCCATCCGAGATGCACGCGGGCGCATGGCAGGTTTTGGTGGGCGCATCCTTGACCCAAATGATATCCCCAAATTCCTAAATTCTCCTCAGACACCTGTTTTTGATAAAAGCGCTTTGTTATATGGCATGGAGCGTGCCCGAACCCCCATCCGGGCACTCGACCAGGTGGTCATCGTTGAGGGCTATTTGGATGTGATTGCTTTGCACCAGGCAGGTTTTACCAATTCCGTCTCACCCATGGGCACTGCACTCACCGAGCACCAGATGCGTTTGCTCAAGCGTCTTACCCAACGCTTTATCCTGGCACTCGACCCGGATACAGCCGGGGATAAAGCCACCTTGCGCGGTCTGCAGCTTGCGCGCCAGACAATGGACCGTGAGACAGAGCCGGTATTTGATGCACGCGGCCTAATGGCACACGAATCGCGCCTGCAAGCGGATATCCGCGTCACCACCCTGCCGGAGGGAATGGACCCCGATGATGTGGTCAAGCGCGATCCCGCTGAATGGCAGGGCATCCTTGAAAATGCAAAACCGATTGTCATCCATGTGATGGAGACACTGGCTGGCGGACGAAATGTAGACGATCCCAAGACCAAATCGGAGATCGCCCGTCAGGTGCTACCATTGATCAATGAAGTGCCAGACTCGATTGAGCGTGAGGCTTACCGGCAGAGATTGGCGCGTCTGATCAAAGTCGATGAACGCTTGCTGGTGGGAGGCGAAGGTCCTAGCCGCCCCACTCGCCGGCGGTTGAGGTCTACCCAACCTGTGGCGAGGGAGCCAAAGCCAGATATTACCATTCAAGCGGGGAATGCGTTGTTGGAAGCCCACTGCCTGGGCATCCTCGTCCGCCGCCCTGAGCTGGTGTTCCACGTGGACCGCGCTCTGCATGAATCGCACCTGGCACGCTTGTCACGTCTAGACTTCGAGCGGGCCGAATACCAGGCTATCTTCGAGCTGGTGGAGGAATCATTGGCACAGGATCGATCTGAACCCATGCATTATGTATTAAATGGTTTATCTTTGCCCTTGATGGAGATCGCGGATAAGCTTTTGGAGCGTACGGATAAATTGGATCCCAAAGAAGAGCGGGTGCTTGAAGATATGATGCGGGCTCTGCTGGAGATCCGTCGACGTCAGATGACCGAGACGATCAACGTGATACGCTATCAAATGGATGAGGCTGCACAAGGAGGAGGTCTTCGTACCAAGGAATTCGAAGAAGGCATGGCAAGATGCACCCAGACGCTAAGAAACCTTCACCAGGCGCGGGAGAAATTTATTACTGGTCGGTAGCCACCGGGCAATAACCCGTTCATATTAATAAATCCAAGCTTCATCGAAATCAACAAGGCCATGCAAAAGGAAGTTCTACCCACCACACGCCAAACCTACCATCAAGCTGCGCAGGTGCTTGCACGCGCATTTGTGGACGATCCAGTCAGTGTGGCGTGTTTTCGGAATTTCTCTCCCGACAGGCGGGTTAGCGCCTTAATTGTTGATTTTACAGCTGAATTATTGGTATGCGTCCGAAGAGGGTACCCGGTTCAAGTGAATGAAGATGGCAAAGTCATCGCCACTGCGGTAATCTACCCACCTGGGGCTTATCCCCTGCCTGTGTTGGATCAATGGCGATTATTGATCAAATCCTTCTTGGGGAATGGTTTTTATGATATGAAGCCCTGGATACGCTGGTTGGATGAAGTGGATAAGCTCCACCCAAAGGAGGCTCACTACTATCTGGAATATCTGGGTGTAGAACCCCGGCAACAAGGAAAGGCTAACGGTTCAGCCATTCTACGCCACCTTGTCAACAAGGCGGATGAAGAGCATGTTGGCTGTTATCTAGAAAATGCCAACCTGCGTAACGTCCCTTTCTACCAGCGGTTTGGTTTTCAAATTATGAGTGAGAAAGAAATCATCGGAATTCTATCCTGGTTCATGTGGAGACCACCAGGTAATAGCTAAGTCGCAATAGTTTCCCTAGTGAAATTAGTATAGCCGCCATCAGCGATGGCGGTTTGTGTTACAACGGTCGGGAACGATAGATCCGGCTAAACTAATGCCCATTAGAGGAATTTTCTCCACGATTCGCCAAAAGTGCTAATTTCGAGGATAATTGGGGTATGACTCGAAAACGAAAGACCAGCAAGCAAGAAATCTCGCAAAACGAGAACACTCCCTTTGAGGATGAGACTAATCCACCCACCCAGCCATTGGATGATGTGGATGATGTGGATGATTTGCTGTCAGAGATGGACGCGGATGTGGTCATCGATGAGCCAGACGAGATGCTATTGGCTCAAGAAGCGCAGGAATTGGGCCGGGCATCGGAAGACGAATCTCTCGAGCTGCTCAGCCCACCCCTTGAGGCTGAGCTGGGTGAAGACCCGGTCCGCCTCTATCTTCGCGAAATTGGTGAAATTGAGCTGCTCAATGTCGACCATGAATTTTGGCTGGCAACCCGCATTGAGGCTGCCCGCCGGGTAGACGTGCTTAATCGTGGCCACCCACTTGCACGTCGCGGTCGCCAATATTCAACCAGCATTTATCGCGCCTTGTTCGATGAACTGGTGATATGTTGGAGGCGTATGGTTGAGGATACCCAGCGCCTGGGTTATGCTAGCCCGGATCTGTCACTGATCAACGCCGAAGCTCGAACGCTGCGCCAAAGCTGGGCGAGTGACAGTCCATCATACCTGCGCTCTTACCTCGATAATGGACGATGGGGGGGTGACCACTTGTGGGACCGGGTGGCAGGGAATGGTTTGACGGTATACATCTGTTTATATGTGTTTCCGGATAGCCTGGGTAAGGTCATCGAAAAATTCATGCTAAGCAGGCACCGCATGCCTTCGCAGAATACTTTCCTCGACCACCTACCCGATGAAGAGAACTTGAGGCTGGAGCTCGAGAATGTGCAATATCGCGCTCAAGAATCAAGGCAAATCTTGATCCGCTCGAACCTACGCCTGGTGGTGAGCGTCGCCAAACGCTACCTCGGGCGGGGAAGCTCATTTCTCGATCTCATTCAGGAAGGCAATCTTGGTTTGCTGAGGGCAGTTTCGAAGTTCGATCCAGCACGCGGGTATAAGTTTAGCACTTATGCCACGTGGTGGATCCGGCAGTCCATCAGCCGCTCAATTGCAGATCAGGCGCGTACGATCCGCATACCCGTTCACATCTTTGAAACCTTCAACCGCTTGATGCAGATCCAACGCCAGCTCACCCAGACTTTAGGACGAACGGCCACCCCCGAAGAATTAGCCCTAGAGGCAGACTTCGTGGATCCCAAGGACAAGCAGCTGATTCAACGCGTAAAAGGGGATGTCAATTTATTGCCCCACGACGTACGCATGCGCTGGACGCATGCTGCCTCCAAAGTGGGACAGGTATTACGGGCAGCTGAAGAACCCGTCTCATTGGAAAGTCCGGTGGGGAGTGAAGATAATAGCATGCTGGGAGATTTCATTGAAGATGAAGAAGCCCAGGAACCCATGGATGCAGCTGCACGTGAAATGCTTCGCGAACAGGTAAAAAATGCCCTGGCTGTGCTTTCAACCCGTGAAAGAGAGGTCATGGAGATGCGTTTTGGCTTGCTGGATGGCAAAGATCACACGCTTGAGGAGGTGGGTCAGGCATTCAACGTAACCCGGGAACGAATCCGGCAAATTGAAGCCAAAGCATTACGCAAGCTGCGTCATCCAACGCGCAGCAGACACTTGCGCGATTTTTTAATCTAAGCAAGCTTGAATTTCAGTTAATCATCACTATTTCACCGTGATAGGGTTATGATTTTATACCCATGGGCGTGAATCAGTGAGCGCTGATAGGCATAGAACGATCCACACCCGCAATACATACATTTAGCTTATTCTAAACAGCGCAAATTGACATTGAACTATGCATGTGATAAACTTCACGCATTTGAGTAAAGGTGTAATCTTGCCAGGATAAGTTATCCTGTCTATAATTCATAAGATTAGCCCACTACATCGTTCTGCTTGCGGTACAAGTTATAACCTGCCTGTTGGGTGGTGCTAAATAAATTTGACTACCGAGGCAAAATGCTCGCTCCATATATTCCAATTGCTGTCATTGTCATCCTAGCCGTTGGTTTTGGGTTCCTGATTGTAGGCATCGGTCACCTGTTTGGTCCGAGACGTAAGACGGCTCGCAAAGTAATGCCATACGAATCGGGCATGACCCCGATCGGTCCTGGCACACGCCGCGCCCCGGTCCGTTTCTACCTTGTAGCGGTCCTGTTCATTCTATTCGATATCGAAATCATTTTCATCATCCCATGGGCGGTCATCCTGAAGCAATTTGTCCAAGCAAAGCAAGGTGTTTTTGCTCTCATTGAAATGGCGGTCTTCATAATTATATTAATGGTAGGTCTTATCTATGCCTGGAAGAAGGGAGCCTTGGAATGGGAATAGAACAAAAAGCCGGTAACATGGGCATAGTCACCGTTGGCCTTGAGCAGGCGGTCAATTGGGCGCGCACCAATGCCATGTGGCCGATGCTTTTCGGTTTGGCGTGCTGTGCCATTGAGATGATGAGTGCCCAGGCAGCTCATTATGACATGAGCCGCTTTGGCATGGAGCTGATGCGCGCCAGCCCAAGACAATCAGATTTGATGATCGTCGCTGGTCGGGTATCCCGTAAAATGGGTCCAGTGTTGCGACGACTCTACGACCAGCTCCCCGATCCGAAATGGGTTATCTCGATGGGTGACTGCGCTTCGTGCAGTGGGGTTTTCAATAATTATGCCCTTCTTCAAGGTGTGGATGAAGTTGTTCCCGTAGATGTATACGTGGCAGGTTGTCCACCCCGCCCGGAAGCATTAATCCACGGTATTGTGATCTTATATGACAAAGTACGCCATGAGAAAATCAACTCCTGGGTATGATCAGGAATACATGATATGTCTGAAGAACATCTCAAAATAACCTTAAAAACGATTAAAGAGCGGTTTGATCTACATGACTCCGAAATAATGAAATATCCGCCCACATTGATGGTTGAGCCTGAAAAGATCGTGGAGGTCAGCCAGGTGTTGCGCGACGAATTTGGGTTCAACTTCTTATTTGAGCTGACTGCAGTGGACTACTGGCCGGAGGAGGAGCCACGTTTCAACGTCATCTACGGCTTTTACTCACATGCTAACAATGTGCGAATGGCATTGCGGGTGCCACTTAACGATGATCAACCCTCCCTGCATACCCTTGAAGGCTTGTATAAGGGTGCCAACTGGCATGAGCGTGAGGTGTGGGATATGTTCGGCATAAAATTTGAAGGTCATTCCGACTTACGCCGTATCTTGATGCCCCACGATTGGGAGGGTCATCCACTTCGTAAAGATTATCCCCTTGGATATGAAGAACCGCAATTCACCTTCAACTATGACGAGATTGACAAGCGGAAGCATCATGGCCGCTATGAAGAGGCCTAGCGCGTATGGCGGAACCTTTAGAAGTTAGTTATCAAGAACTCAAACATCTGGTCTCAGACCGGGCATTAAATGGGGAGACCGTTCTGTTGAACATGGGTCCGCAACACCCCAGCACACATGGGGTGTTGCGTCTGTTGCTCGAGCTGGATGGTGAGGTGGTCGTCAACTGCGTCCCGGATATTGGCTTCCTGCACACAGGGATTGAAAAGAACATGGAAGCCAAGCGCTGGGAGCTGGCAGAGGTGATGACCGACCGTACGGATTACCTCAATAATACGGGTAACAACCTGGCATACTGTCTGGCAATCGAACGACTGGCAGAGCTGGATGTCCCTCCACGTGCTCAGGCTGTGCGAGTCATATTAGTCGAATTGGAACGCATATCCAATCACCTGGTCTGGTTGGGCACCCACGCCCTAGACCTGGCAGCCATGTCGCTATTCCTGTATTGCTTTCGTGAGCGCGAATCAATCCTGGATATCAAAGAGATGTGTTCAGGGCAGCGCATGATGACCACCTATTTCCGTCCGGGAGGTTTATGGCGCGACATCCCTACGGATTTTGAGATTGCTGTCCGCCGTTTTTTACGCATGTTTCCAGGGCGGATCAAACAATATGAAGCCCTCTTGACCAAGAACCCGATATGGATGGATCGCACCCGCAATATTGGCAAAATCTCAGCAGAGGATGCCATCAACATGTCACTCACGGGTCCGGTACTCCGGGGTTCAGGTGTAGCGTACGACGTACGCAAAGCCCAGCCCTATTCGGGATATGAACAGTATGATTTCATCATTCCCACAGGCACCCACGGTGATGTGTACGATCGCTACCTGGTGCGGGTGGAGGAGATGCGCCAATCATTGCGTATCATCCAACAGGCACTAGATAAACTACCCTACGGCCCATTCCGCTCGAATAACCGCAAATATGTCCCTCCGCCACGAGCCGAGCTGGGTACCAGCATGGAGGCGGTCATTCACCACTTCAAATTGTGGACCGAAGGTTTTAAAGTCCCGAAGGGGGCAGTTTACCAGCCGGTCGAGTCACCTAAAGGAGAGCTGGGTTATTACCTCGAGAGCAACGGAGGAAACCAGCCATACCGTATCCATATGCGTACACCATCATTCGTACATCTGCAAGCCCTGCCGCTCTTGTGCAAGGGACACCTGGTGGCTGATCTGGTGGGCATCATTGGTAGTATCGATATTGTATTGGGAGATTGTGACCGGTGAACGAATTACTTGAAAAATATCCAGCTGAAGTCCAGGCAATCCTGGCAAAATATCCCACAGACCGGACGGGTAAACGCTCAGCAGTGATGCCTCTGATGTATCTGGCGCAGCGGGAGGATGGTCATGTGACCAAGGATGCCATTGGCCAAATTGCTGAAATTTGTGAGATCGCGGTGACTGAGGTAGCGTCCATTATCGGTTTTTACTCGTTGTATTACGACGAGCCATCTGGCAAGTTCCATGTACAGGTCTGCACTGACCTGCCGTGTGCCTTGCGCGGGGCGGAGCAATTCCTGGAGAACCTGTGCGCAAACCTGGGGATCAAGGTAGGGGAGACGACCCCAGATGGAAAGGTTAAAGTCGAGGCAGTGATGTGCCTGGCAGGCTGTGATAAAGCCCCAATGTTCCAGATACAAAGCCCTGAAGGGCTCGAGTATCATGAGAACCAGACCGTCGAAAGTGCGCTTGAATTGATCAACCAGCTGAGACAAGGATGACAGACATGGCAGAACACATCCTCCTTCGTCACCGTGCTATCCCTGGTTTGGACCAGCTCGATACCTACCGCCAAAATGAGGGTTTCGTTGCTTTGAGAAAAGTCATCACCAGCATGGATCCTGACGATGTAACTAATGAGGTCAAGGCTTCAGGTCTACGCGGTCGAGGCGGGGCTGGCTTCCCCACAGGAATGAAGTGGTCTTTCATTGATGGGCACAATTGGCCACATTACGTGATCGCTAATGCTGATGAATCTGAGCCAGGCACATTCAAGGATCGTGAGATTATGGAGGGCAACCCCTACCAATTCTTGGAGGGGGCGGCCATCTGTGCTTATGCCGTCAAAGCGAACGATGCTTATATTTACCTGCGGGGTGAATTTTGGCCGATTGCACACAAACTGGATCAATGCATAATTGAAATGGAAGCAGCGGGTTTCTTGGGGGATAAACTGTTTGGCGGCAACATCTCCATCCACCTGCATACCCACCTTGGGGCTGGGGCATACATATGTGGAGAAGAATCTGCCTTGCTCGACTCGATCGAGGGCAAACTTGGGCAGCCGCGTTTGCGTCCACCCTTCCCACCAGCAGTGGGTATGTATGGTAAACCGACAATTGTCAATAATGTTGAGACCCTTACCAATGTGCCATTTATCATCAACCGTGGTGCCGCCTGGTATAAGAACATTGGTACCGAAAAGAGCCCAGGACCAAAGATATTCAGCCTATCAGGGTGTATCAATCGCCCAGGGAATTATGAACTACCGCTCGGAACCACGTTCAGAGAACTGATCATGGATCATGGTCGTGGCATCCCTGGTGGACACAAAATCAAGGCGATTATGGCTGCTGGGGCGTCATCCTCATTGATTGTTGCCAATGACGAAGCTTTGAATACCCCCATGGACTACGAAAGTGTCCCTAAGCTCGGGGCACAGCTTGGATCAGCTTCAATCATCGTGGTGGATGATTCGATAAATATACCCTGGCTGATCAATAAGACCGTTCACTTCTTCGAGCACGAATCGTGTGGTAAATGCACGCCCTGCCGTGAAGGCACTTATTGGATGATGCATCTAACAGAACGCATCAGTCATGGCGAGGCTACAAAGAATGATGTGGAGCTCCTGCGTGATGTAGCCAATCAAATGAAAGGCAAATGTCTGTGCGCATTGGGAGAATTTTCAATTGAAGCTGTGTTATCGGGGATTGAGCGCTTCCCGGCAGATTTCCAATCCGTCACTGCCAAATCCAACACATAGGATTTTATTGTCGATATGTCCATGAAAAATATGGTTAGCCTGACGATTGATGGAAAACAAGTGACTGTGGCTGAAGGCACGCTGATCGTGAATGCTGCCAAGCAGATCGGCATCGCTATCCCTGTGTTTTGTTATCACCCAAAGATGGAACCCGTGGGGATGTGCCGGCAGTGCCTGGTGGAGGTGGGTCGCCCGGTGATGGACCGTGCCACAGGGCAGGCAGTACTGGAACCAGATGGATCACCCAAGATCCAATTGGGGTCCAAGCTAGAAACTGCTTGTTCCACACCCGTATCTGAAGGTATGGTGGTAATTGGCACATCACCCAAAGCTGTGGCTGGGCGTAAAGATATCCTAGAATTCCTGCTCACTTCCCATCCCCTAGATTGCCCGATCTGTGATAAAGGTGGCGAATGTCCACTGCAAAACCTGACGATGCGCTATGGACCTGGTCAATCCCGCTTCGTATACGACGAAAAGATGCACCTTGCTAAAAAGCTCCCATTGGGAGAGTTAATCTATCTGGATCGTGAGCGGTGCATCCAATGTGGACGCTGCGTGCGCTTTCAGGACATTATCGTGGATGACCCCGTCATCGGTTTCACCAATCGGGGTCGAAGCATGGAGATCATCTCGTGCTCAGAGCCGGGTTTCGACTCATATTTCTCAGGCAATACCACCGATATCTGCCCAGTGGGCGCGCTGACCACAGCTGACTTCCGCTTTGAAGCCCGGCCATGGGAGATGTGCACAACTGCGTCCATCTGCACTCAGTGCCCGGTAGGCTGCAACCTGACTATCAATCTGCGCCGTGAAGCCAGAGCAAACGGTGAGCTGGTGATCAAACGCATCATGCCTCGCCAGAATGAATCCGTCAATGAGATATGGATTTGTGATAAAGGTCGTTTTGCTTATCACTATACTGAAAGTAAGGTACGGCTGACTCAGCCGCTTGTGCGCCGGGATGGTGAGTTGGTGGCGATTGGTTGGGACGAAGTCCTCAGTTATGTCGCTGAGAATTTCGTGCATGCCGGTAAAAACCTGCTGACGCTAGCCAGTGGGAGGCTTTCAAATGAAGACCTTTTCAACCTGAGCGAGCTTACTGCCGGTTTGGGTGGTAAATCTGCCCTGTATACTCACATGGCAGGTGGTTATCAGGTTACCCAGGTGGGGGTTGGGGAAGGAACCAATTTGTCAGACCTGGGCAAGGGCTCAGTGATCCTGGTGGTTGCCTCCGACCTGGAAGAGGAAGCACCGATCTGGTGGCTGCGGGTCAAGCAGGCTGCTGAGCGGGGTGCTACATTGATCGTCGCCAACCCACGCCACACCAAGCTTGAACGCTACACCAATCAGGTGGTACGCTACTCCTACGGTTCCGAAGCTACCACCATCCTGGCCATGATCAACACCATGTCTGCCAAGCAAAACTTCCCCAAGGCGCCCAAATTTCAGCAGGGTAATGAAGCCGTTAAAACCGCCGCTGAAGCTGTCCTGGCTGCCGAAAATCTAATCGTCTTTTATGGTAGCGAGGGGATCGGTTTGGAAGCCTCTCAGGCATTGGCACAAGCTTGTGCCAATCTGTTGGTGGTCACTAACCATGTACATAAGGTCAACAATGGTCTGATCGCGGTATGGCCACGCGCCAATGACCAGGGTGCCTGGGAAATCGGCTACCGCCCATTGCCCAACTTGAAAGAAGCCTTCCAACAATATGAAGCAGTATATATTGCTGGCGCCGACCCCGCGGGTGATGACCACTCCGATGCAGATGTCATTCGGAATGCGGGTTTTGTGGTAGTGCAAGACCTGTTTCTGACCGAAACTGCCAGGCTGGCAGATGTTGTCTTACCGGCCCAGCCATTCACCGAGCGGGAGGGCACCTTTACCACCGGTGAGCGTCGCGTGCAGCGTTTTTATCCGGCAGTAGTGCATCCTGAGTTTAAAGCTGATTATGCCATTACTGCCGAAATCGGCAACCTGGTCGGGGTGAACGTGGAGGCGACTCCACTGCGTATCTTCAACCGCCTGGCAGCTAAGATACCTGCCTTCAAAGGTTTGAGTTACCGTTTATTGGCTCAGGTAAGTGAGCAATGGCCGATTATCGATAGAAGTGACTTATATTATGGTGGTACTTCTTACGCCAATGCTCAAGGCTTGGGTAAGCACTTGTCACTCCCCACTCAAACACCCTCCCTTACCTGGCCACAGGTAGCTGAGCTTAATTTACCCGAGAGTATGCTACTGGCTGTACCTGTCACCATCCTATATGACCGTGGAAATACGGTCACACCCAGCGAATTACTCCAACAGCGCATTCCATCTCCTTACATCGAATTGCATCCAAAGGATGCGCAGCGCTTGGGCTTTGCTGACGGGGCGCAGCTCCAATTTACCATGGGTGATATTCTGGCAAAAGCCATATTGCACGTCAGTGAGCAAGTGCCTTCAGGTGTGGCATTGGTTCCTCGCAGCCTTGGAATACCGATTAATTCACCCACGATCATTGAATTAATGGTGGTTTGAATGAGAAAAGTATTGGAAACTGATGAAGACGAATGATTAAAAGAACGAGGTCTGCATGACAGTTGCCTTACTCATCGAATACATTATCAAATCGGGGATCATCCTGATCGGGATGACTGCTGGTTTTGCCTACGTCACATATTACGAGCGTAAGGCATTAGCGCGCATACAGTCGCGCATCGGACCCAATCGTGCTGGTCCGTGGGGAATCCTGCAGCCCGTTGCTGATGCAGTAAAGCTGATATTCAAGGAAGAATTCGTCCCAGCAAAATCCGATAAGCTACTCTTCCTCCTAGCCCCAGTAATCACGGTCATCCCTGCCTTGATCATCACGGCTGTGGTGCCTTGGGGGCGTTCTGTGACTCTCTTTGAGCGCCAGATTCACCTGTACCTGGCAGATGTGAATGTGGGCATCCTTTATCTTGGAGCTGTGGCTTCGATTTCTGTGTATGGGATCGTCCTGGCAGGCTGGTCATCCAATAACAAATATGCCATGATGGGTGGTCTTCGCTCAACCGCGCAGATGATTTCTTATGAGCTGGCACTCGGGTTATCCTTCGTCAGTGTGACGTTGTTGGCCGGCTCGATGAGTCTGGTGGATATCGTCGAAGCCCAGGGTGCGCATGGTTTTCTTGGCTGGATCGTATGGAACCTCTCACAACCCTTGGGGTTCATCATCTTTCTCATCGCAGGCATGGCTGAAACCAACCGTTCGCCCTTCGATATGCCCGAGGCTGAACAAGAGCTGACTGCAGGCTACCATACTGAATATTCCGGGATGAAATTCGCATTGTTCTTCATGGCAGAATATATCAAAATCATCGCCATCAGCATGATTGCTTCCACACTTTTCCTGGGTGGTTATCTCGGTCTTTTTGTGGATAGATTACCCTGGCTGGGACCCATCTATCTGTTTATTAAAACGCTCATCATGATCTTCGTATTCATCTGGGTACGCGCGACTTTCCCTCGCTTCAGATACGACCGGCTGATGGCCTTTGGATGGAAAGTGCTGCTTCCCCTGGCATTTTTGAACATGTTCATTGCCGGGATTATCACCGTATTGGTGGGAGGTTAGTGGGATGTTTATTGTGGAATTAGGACGTGGTCTGTGGACCACTCTCCGTATGATGTTCGAAAAACCGGTGACGATCCAATATCCGGAAGTCAAGCGTCCCATGTATGCCCGTTTTAAGGGACGCCATAATTTATATCGTTATGACAATGGATTGGAAAAATGCATCGGTTGTGCATTATGTGCAGCCGCCTGCCCTTCGGATGCGATATTTGTCGAAGCAGCTGAAAATACCGATGAGGTGCGTTACTCACCCGGTGAACGTTATGCCAGTACCTACGAGAT
>CAZXPK010000004.1:21508-35230 GCA_964642565.1 uncultured Anaerolineaceae bacterium | reverse complement strand
TATGACCCTACAACTGCTCTTATTTCTTGTTTTAGCCCTGGTTGCCATTGTTTCAGCTTTGGGGATGCTCATCAGCCGTAATGCTATCTATTCAGCCCTGTTCCTGGTATTGAACTTTGCCACGGTGGCAGTATTTTTCTTACTACTGAATGCACCTTTTATCGCCGTTGCCCAGGTGAGCATATATACAGGGGCAATCATGGTCTTGTTCTTATTTGTGATCATGCTCCTTGGGGCTGAAAGAGCCGGTCAAATCCAGGCTATTCAATGGCAAAGACCATTAGCAATTATCCTGGCGGTCATCCTGTTGCTCGAAGCAGGTTATATCCTTTTAGGTCAGCGGGGGGTGATACCCCTGGTCACAACCCAAATCCCTGAGGGGTTTGGCAGTCCTGCTCAAGTGGGTGCCAACCTTTTCAGCAATTATTTGCTGCCATTTGAGATCACCTCGGTCTTATTATTAGTAGCCATGATCGGTGCCATTGTGTTGACAAAAGGCGAAAAAAAGTAACGGAGAGAGGCTATGCTTCCTGTTTATTACTACCTTGGCCTGGCAATAATCTTGTTTACCATCGGTGCATTAGGGGTGCTCATCCGCCGTAATGCAATCGTCATATTCATGTCAGTGGAGCTGATGCTCAATTCAGCTAACCTGGCTTTTGTGGCATATGCCCGTTATTGGCAATCGATGAATGGGCAAATTTTTGTCTTTTTTATCATGACTGTGGCAGCGGCAGAGGTGGCCATCGGTCTGGCACTAATCGTGACCATCTTCCGCACAAAGGCAAGTATTGATGTAGACCAGATCAGCTCATTAAAAGGGTAAACAGCGACAGGGAGACGCACCATGTTATTTAACGCAGCGAATACGGGAGGGTTTTTCTACCTTGTGCCTTTTTTGGTCTTCTTCCCGGTCATCGGCTTATTGATCAACATATTCCTTGGTGGCCGGATGGGTGAAAAAGCCATTGGGGCAATCGCCTGTCTGGCATCCGGGCTTTCATTTGTGATCGCAGTTCTGCTGGGGATCGCCCTTTTAGGTCGAGCTGAGGGGATGGTAGTCCCCTATCTCAATTGGATTACCATCGGCAACCTCCAGCTGGATTGGGCTTTCCGTGTGGATACCCTCTCAGTCACCATGATGCTGGTGGTGGGTGGGGTGGGCACACTGATCCATATTTATGCTGTAGGCTACATGCACGATGACGTGCGTCATAATGGCGACCCAGGGCGCTTCCGCCGGTTCTTTGTGTATTTCAACCTCTTCATCGCGGCGATGATGATATTGGTCAGTGCCAACAACTACATGATGTTGTTCATCGGTTGGGAAGGGGTTGGATTATGTTCGTACCTGCTGATCGGTTTCTGGTATGAGAAGGGCAAGGATGGCATCGGTAATGCGCTGGCGGGTAATAAAGCTTTCATCGCTAACCGCATTGGCGATTTTGGCTTCCTCATTGCCTCCTTCCTGATGTTCAAGTACTTTCAACCCCTGGCAGCCAATGGTGTGTTTTCTTTTGACTTTGATAGCGTGGCAAACCTTGCGAAACAGGTACCTCAACCGGTGATCCTGGCGATCACACTCTTTATGCTGCTGGGTGTGACGGGTAAATCAGCCCAGCTGCCACTCTACGTCTGGCTGCCAGATGCGATGGCTGGTCCCACCCCGGTTTCGGCTTTGATCCATGCCGCAACAATGGTCACTGCAGGTGTGTACCTGATTGCACGCTCGCATGCCATCTACTCACTCGTACCGGTGGCTCAGAACTGGGTGGCGATCGTTGGCGGGGTGACGGCCTTATTTGCCGCCACGATTGCTGTAGCCCAGTTCGATATCAAGAAAGTGCTGGCGTATTCCACCATCAGCCAGCTGGGCTTTATGGTGGCTGCGGTGGGTATGGGAGCTTTCGCTGCTGGCATGTTCCATCTGGTGATGCATGCCTTTTTTAAAGCACTACTTTTTCTGTCCTCAGGCTCAGTCATCCAGGGGATCGAGCGTGGTGAACACACGGTAGAACATGACCCCACCCTGCGCAAGCGGATGAAGCATGAAGGGCAATTTGACCCCCAAGACATGCGAAATATGGGCGGTCTGCGCCATAAAATGAAGACCACATTCTGGGTTTACCTGGTTGGTGCGCTGGCTCTGGCAGGGATCGTTCCACTGGCAGGGTTTTGGTCCAAGGATGAGATCCTGGCTGAAGCCAGTACGCTGAATCCCGCCATATATTGGTTATTGATCATTGCTGCTTTCTTCACGGCTTTTTATATGGGGCGTCAGATTATCATGGTGTTCTTCGGAGATCCACGCTCCGAACCTGCGGCTCACGCTGAAGAAAGCCCGGCAGTGATGACCATCCCATTGATCATCCTGGCATTACTTTCCATCGTTGGTGGTTTACTGAATTTCCCCACGTTTCATACCTTTACCACCTGGCTGGAACACACTATTCAAGTTGTGACAGAAGGCGCTACGGGTGCTGAGGCCGCGGCTGGTGGCTTCAATATTGTAGTAGCTATCCTCTCTACAATCCTAGCGTTGGCAGCCCTCACCCTGGCATGGTATCTGTATGTGCGCCGCACTCAGGATATGCAGAAACTGCCACTCAATAAACGCGCCGATGACCCACTTCGCCCAATCCTTGGTCCAGTTTTTACCTTGCTCGAGAATAAATATTGGGTGGATGAATTTTATGGGTACGTCGTGGTCAAACCCTATCAATGGCTCTCAAAATTCCTGGCAGAGAAGGTGGATTGGGATTTCTGGCATGATTTCTTCCACGATACGATCCTGGCAGGCGGTTTTAATGGAGCGACCCGTTTGCTTTCTGGTCCGATCGATTTGGGTATCATCGATGGGATTGGCAATTTCCTGGGGGATGGTTTTAAAGAGCTGGCAGCCCAGATGCGGAAATTGCAGACCGGTTTCGTCCGTAATTATGCACTCTCTATTTTTATCGGTGTGATCTTCATCATTGGATATTTAATCATTCGTTTAGGATAAAACGCGGGCTCTAATGGACCGCGGAATGCTACTTTGTAACCGAGGAACAGACATGAACTTAGTACTCCATCCACTTACCCTAACGACCTTCCTACCCCTGGTAGGCGTCCTGGTGATCCTCTTCCTGAAACCTGAGTGGAAGAATGCCATTCGTTGGATTGCCTTGCTTACCTCAACAGCAACCTTCGCCATCTCAGTGGTTATGCTGACATATTTCCAGGTGGGTAACCCTGATATGCAGATGGAGATCAACACACCCTGGTTCCAGTTTGTCAATTTAACCATTAGCTACCACATGGGTGTGGATGGTTTGAGCGTTTTATTGGTCATGCTCACCACCTTACTGACCCCAATTTCAATCCTGTCCACGTGGTCGGCAATTGAAGACCGGGTGAAAGAATTCATGATTTTCTTCCTGTTGCTGGAATTAGGCATGGTAGGCGTCTTTGTGTCTTTGGATTTGTTCTTATTCTATATTTTCTGGGAATTCAGTCTGGTTCCAATGTACTTCATCATCGGGATGTGGGGTGGACCGCGCCGGATGTATGCCGCCCTGAAGTTCTTCCTATATACAATGGCCGGGTCAATCCTCATGCTTCTGGCAATCCTGTGGCTGGGGATCAATCAGGGAACCTTCTCAGTCAGCGAGCTCATCTCCAGAGGTAACATACCCGCCAGCATCCAATTCTGGCTCTTCCTGGCTTTTGCAGCAGCCTTTGCCATCAAGGTTCCCATGTGGCCGCTGCATTCCTGGTTGCCTGATGCGCATGTTGAAGCCCCGACGGCTGGTTCAGTGATCCTGGCAGGCGTTTTACTGAAGTTGGGTACATATGGTTTCCTGCGCTTCAACCTATCCATGTTTCCCAATGCTGCCGTCAGGCTAGCCCCGTGGATGGCAGGGCTGGCGACCATCGGCATATTGTATGGTGCAGCAGTGTCTTATGCACAGAAAGATGTCAAGAAGCTGGTAGCTTACTCCTCGGTGAGCCACCTGGGTTTCGTCATGCTGGGTTTGTTTGCCCTTAACCCGCAGGGTATCGAGGGTGGCATCCTGCAGATGGTCAACCACGGCTTGAGCACTGGAGCGTTGTTCCTTATTGTCGGCATGATCTATGAGCGCCGTCACACCCGCGAGATGAATGCTTTTGGAGGTTTATGGAAAGTGATGCCCATTTATGGTGCCCTAACCCTGGTGGTCACCTTATCTTCCATGGGGTTGCCTGGATTGAACGGTTTTGTGGGTGAGTTCACGATCCTGCTAGGCTCGTTTGGCTCAGCTTATGTCTCACCCTGGTTCGCTGGTCTTTCAACTGCAGGTATCATCCTGGCAGCCATCTACTTGTTGTTTATGTTCCAGAAATTATTCCTCGGGCCATTGGATAAGGAAGAGAACAAGGTTCTCAAGGATATCAACTGGCGTGAGATCATCACTCTGGTACCGTTATTAATATTCATCTTCTGGATTGGGCTTTACCCAAAGCCATTCTTTGTCATCATGGGTCCAGCGGTGGGTAAGCTGGTGAATATTATTCAGGCAGCTGCCGTTGCAGGTTTGCCATGACAATAAATGAGTGGAAATTCACCATTTGGGTTCATCGAGCTACTTTACTCAAATTCATAAGCCCTATCAGGTGTAGACGGTTGGTGGGAGACTGAGGAATGACTTTAACCGATCTATTGATCAACATGAAAGTGGTGCTCCCCCTGGCAGCACTTATCGCCTGGGCTTGTATCTTGCTGCTGGTGGACCTGTTCATTCCTAAAAACCACAAAGGTTGGACCGCGCTGATCGCCGCTTTGGGTCTGGTGCTTTGCCTGGGTTTAACGATTGTCCAGTTCAAACAGGCTTCATCCGGCTTTAATGGCATGGTCATCTATGATGGTTATTCGTTCTTCTTGAATATTTTATTCCTCAGCAGTGGGTTGGCTGGGATCGCCCTGGCATACGATTACATCAAGCGCATGGGGATTGAGCGTGGTGAGTATTACGTCTTGCTGCTGTTCTCCATCAGTGGGATGATGCTGATGTCGCAAGCTAATGACCTGATTGTGGTCTTCCTTGCCCTGGAACTTCTCTCCATCCCATTGTACGTTTTGGCGGGTTTTGCCCGTCCAAGGTTAGAATCGGAGGAAGCCTCCCTCAAGTATTTCTTGATGGGTGCATTTGCGGGCAGCTTTGTTGTCTTTGGGATTGCATTGGTATTCGGTGCTACTGGTACAACCAACTTATCAGTAGTCTTTTCCGCCATCAACAGTCATATTGCTAATTTGCCATTGCTTACCGTGGGTGCTGCATTGATCCTGGTGGGGCTGGGATTTAAAGTAGCTGCTGTGCCGTTTCATATGTGGACGCCAGATGTTTATCATGGTGCTCCATCTGCGGTGACAGCTTTCATGTCAGTGGGAGCCAAAGCGGGTGGATTTGCCGCCTTGTTGCGCATTTTTATATCTGCTTTTCCGAGCCTGTCCACAGATTTGACGATGATCTTATGGACAATCTCGGCTCTGACCATGTTCCTCGGGAATGTGGTTGCCATTGCTCAAAGCAATATTAAACGTCTGTTGGCATATTCGAGTATCGCCCATGCGGGTTACATTCTTATGGCACTGGTGCCTTATGGAAATAGCGCAGTAAGCTCTGAAACTGTTAGTGCAGCTCTTTTCTATTTGGTGGCGTATGCCTTAACCAGCTTTGGAGCCTGGGCGGTGGTAATTGCACTCGAGAAGGCGGAAGGTCAAGGTTTGGCGTTGGATGATTATGCCGGGTTGGCGCGCAAGTACCCGCTACTGGCAGCGTCAATGACGATTTTCATGCTCTCATTCACCGGCGTCCCTCCGACCCTCGGGTTCATGGGGAAGTTTTACCTGTTCCGCACCGTGATCCAGGGTGGTTATCTGGGTTTAGCATTGATCGGTGTGTTCACTTCATTGATATCCGCATACTACTACCTGCGTGTCATCGTCATTATGTATATGCGCGAAGGTGAGCCTGTGGCCAGCAGGGAATTCTGGGTGCAATTCACTGCCGCGGTCACCGCAGTTCTGGTCATTGCACTCAGCCTGGCGGCTGGGCCATTGTTGAACCTGGCTTCCAGGGCGGTGCTGTTAACCTTCTAAGGAAGTATGATGTCGAATGATTCAATTATTGAGCCCGGTTCAGTCTGAGCCGGGTTTTTGATTCAACCCGTTCCATCTCCGACGATGGAATATAATTTATATGTAAGCAAAGATGGATATAATCATCAATTTCACCCGTTGGGTAAGTGCAACAAACGTTATATGGGAGAGCCGATCGATGATAATCCGCTGGGGATAAAGACACTCCTCCATGTGCCAGTTGAATATAGCCAGAATGCTACTAATGGCGAGATCTTACAAATGATTGAATACACGACCTGACATGCCCTCTGCTCATCAACAGCTAACCTAAAAGGAGGATGCATCAGTTATAATGTTTTGCCTGGTAGGGTGTTAAAAGGCGTTTTTCGAATAATAAAATTGACAAAGTAACAGATCTATGGTTAATCGAATTTATAGATTATCCTGATTCATGAACAATATCATTTACAGGCTAGCTAAAAAGATACGCCCCGATTTGGAGGGCTTGAGCGGGCAGCAACGCATGAGCGGAACGGCAGATGTGCTGACCCTGCTCTATTCCCTGCCTTTGCTAGTTATTGGATTTATTTGGTTGGTGCGCGTATCCAGCTGGGAATCCCTCCGCCAGCATTGGATGCTTTACTTGCTGATGGCGGTAATCATATATATATTTAACCGTCTACGATTCTTCTTTATCACTGAGATCAGGACAGGTGGGTATGCCAACTCAGATGGCGCGATGGACGGAATTGTGGTTTGGGCAGCTGTCTTGCTACTGGGTCCCACTGCATTATGGTTAAAAGTAATCTGGAATTTCTTTACATTTTTCACAGCAATTAATCGAGATAGAACCACACAGTCTTATTGGAGTCGTGGCAGGATGTTCACGGCAGATCTAGCTACGGATCTGCTGGCAACGCTGGTCGCTTTATTGGTCTACAAATGGGTGGGAGGAGTGATCCCGATAAGGGATACCTCCATTGAATCTATTGCACCGGCATTTTTAGCCATCATCATCCAATATATAGGGTCGTGTCTGATCTATTCTGGATACATCGCTTATGTGATTTGGTCACTCAAGAATGTATTGCGTACCCCCATCCAACCTGCGATATCTTTCTTTGTTATGGCGCTGACCCTCCCGGTGTTAGCGAACCCCTTTGGGATATTAGCTGCTGGGATGTATGCTCAAGAAGGTCTGTGGGAATTCCTATATCTCATCCTCGGCTTGCTCGTGGTGGCTATCTTGGCCCGTCGACTGAGTATGGCAGCCGAATATTCCCGCCAGCAATCCCGCCAAATTGAGCAGTTGGAGAAACTGGGAAGAGCCATCCTTGATGCGCCACCCGATGGGTCGGATCTACCAAGCGTGCTGCAGAAACATGTCTCCTCCATGTTCTCCTCGCGCGGGATCCTGATCTGGACCCAATCGAAGGGCATTCTCCTGCAGGAACCGGCAACCACCTCCTTTGATTGGGAGCTTGCTTGGAAGTGGCTGAAAGTGAAGAACGAGGCGTATTTTTCCATGCCTGGACATAAACCACCATGGAATCCCGATATCACTCACGTGGGTCCAATCATTTTGTGCCCGATCAGGGATGTGGAAAGCGGCCAGCTGATTGGAGAAGTATTTATCGAGCTGCAAACCATGGCCGTTCCATGGGATGCTTCCACAGTGCGCAGACAGCTACCAGCAGTGCAATCCCTGGCTGCCCAGATTGCCTCGGCAATCCATCAAGCACACATTTATGCGGGCACCCTTGCCATGCAAAAAACGCTACAGGAACTATCCCTGGCACAATCTATCCAGGCCAGTTTCCTGCCCGAATCCATTCCGCAGCTTCCGGGTTGGCAGCTTACCGCTACTCTGGAACCTGCCCGACAAATTTCTGGTGATTACTATGATTTCATTCATCTACCAGAAGGCAAGCTGGGCATCTTGATCGCTGATGTCGCAGATAAAGGTTTAGGCTCGGCATTGTATATGGCGCTAAGCAGCACATTGATCCGTACCTTCGCCAATGAGCATCACCAAGACCCGGCAATGGTGTTGAAAACTGCCAACCAACATATTCTGCGTAATGCACGTGCAAATCTCTTTGTGACAGTATTTTTCAGTGTGCTCGACCCAACCATTGGCTTGCTCCGGTATGCGAATGCCGGGCACAACCCACCTTTTTTGTTGGGGGTGAAGAATGGGATTACAACATTAAACACAACAGGTATGCCTTTGGGGATTGATGAGGAGAATGATTGGGGTCAGGATGAGATAATGATTTTTCCCGGTGATATGCTTTTGTTGTATACCGATGGTGTAATGGATGCGCAAAATAATGCTGGAGAATTCATCGATCGAAAAATCATCCTGAGCACTATTCAGCAAAATATTGGCAGAACGGTCCAGGACGTCCAGCAAGGAATACTGGATAAGGTACATCACTTCGTGGGGGATGCGCCTCGTTTTGATGATTTAACTCTGGTCATCCTGGGAAGGGAAAGAGAACAAAAATAAATTGCCTGCTAATAAAAGCGTAGCAGGCAATTCGTTTATATCGATAGATTTTTACCGGGTGTGACGTTTTATCATCGTCAATGTGTTACCCGTATCTGGGCTGGATTCGTATTGCACTTCATCCATCATTTTTCGCATAAAAAATATCCCCAACCCGCGTGGTTTGACTTCATCCAAAGATACATTAATCTCGGGATTTGGAACTGATTCGGGATCGAACGGTTCAGCATCGTCATAGATAACCACCTTTAACCCATCCTCCAAGATTTCACAGGTGATATCAATCCGATTAGGACATTCTCGACCGTAGCCATGCTCCATGATATTCGTGGAGGCTTCATCCACCGCCAGCTGGACTGCGTAGACTTCTGACTCATTAAGACCAGCGTCATTGGCGCAATGTGTGACGTAATTGCAGATCTCCTCCAGATTTTTAAGACTGCAAGTAAACCTTTTAGTTGGCATGCGTTAGGTTAAAAATCCCCTACTGCGGTAGTGACGTCATCATAAGTACGGAAATACGACCCCATACCGACCAGATTGAGTGAGTCTTTGATGCCTTTTTCAATTTTCACTAAAACCAGCTCACCAACTGGCTTACAAGTCTTTTGGGTATCGATCAAAACCCACCAACCTGCACTGGCTATAAAATTCACCTCGCTCATATCAAAAACAATGTTATATATGCCTTTGGATGTTATTGCTTTAAGGGCTTGCGCCAGTTCCTGGGCATTTGATCCATCAATCCGGCCGCTGGTTTTGATCATGGCACAGCGTTTAAATTCAGTTGTCTTTATCTCCATAAATTCCTCCTAGGAAGATTGGCATAATTGGTTATCTCACCGGGTGTAGCATTTGTTCGAGAAAACTTATGTAAAGCATCTATTAATTTTATCAGATTGCGGTATTATCTCATATTCTTGGCATCATGCCTGTGTTTAATAGTAAAGCTTAATCATGATACAATCCAACCCGGTTTTTTCTACGATGGATAATCCGACCTATCTGAATTCGATTCATCATAGTGGATCCTCGCGATACGTATTCCCAAATGAGCCTCATTTAGGAGATGAGGTAACCATTCGGCTGCGCATGGCTGCGAGAACTCCAATCCAGCAGGTGTTATTACGGACCTCCCCCGATGGTGAACAGCATTACACCCCACTGAACCCTGAAAACCATGATCAGACCGGTGTGTGCTGTTGGTGGCGTGCGACCATGCGCCTCACCATGCCACTTACTTCCTACCGGTTCCTGATCATCAGTGATGATACCACCTATTGGTATAACGCCAGCGGATTGCACGCCTACAATCCGACGGATGCAGAAGACTTCCAGATTCTGACTGATTTTCAAGCCCCAGGTTGGCTAAAAAGTTCTGTCTTTTTCCAAATATTCCCAGACCGTTTTGCGGATGGTGATCCATCCAATAATGTGCGGGATGGTGAATTCGAATACGCCGGGTTTACTGCCCGAGCCCGCCGTTGGGGAGAACCTCCCACAACTGGAAGCAGGGCTGCTATGGTCGAATTCTACGGAGGTGACCTGGCTGGCATTACCGCTCACCTTGATTACATCGCCAGCCTCGGGGCGAATGCCCTTTACCTGAATCCCATTTTTACCGCATTTTCCAATCACCGCTACGACGTGACCGATTACTTCTCTGTGGACCCGCACCTGGGTGGTAATCCATCTCTGGTGGATTTACGCCGGGCCCTTACCGAACGTGAGATGCGTTATATCCTGGATATTGTCCCCAATCATTGTGGCATCTTGCACCCCTGGTTTCAGGCAGCTTTGGCTGACCCTACCGCACCCACTGCAGAATATTTCACCTTTCGTAAACATCCTGATGATTACGATACCTGGCTGGGGGTACGTACGCTGGTCAAGCTGAATTATCGCTCAACCGCTCTGCGTAATGAGATGTATGCTGGATCCGACTCGATATTCCGCCATTGGCTGCGCCCACCTTATTCTGCCGATGGCTGGCGGATCGATGTGGCGAATATGCTTGCCCGGCAGGGAGCTGACCAAATGGGAATGGAGGTAGGAAGGGGCATCCGACGGGCGGTTAAGTCTGAGAATCCACAGGCATATTTGATGGGTGAAAATTTCTTTGACGCCTCGAGCCAGCTGCAAGGGGATTGTTGGGATGGAGTAATGAACTATGCAGGGTTTGCTTTGCCCCTCAGGGATTGGCTCGGTCCGGTTAAGATCTTTGTGCCTGGACAAACCCAGTGGATTAATACGGGTAACCCTCTGACCACACAAGCTCTGGTGGATAGCTGGGGAGCTTTCAGGGCTGCCATCCCATGGGTGGTCGCAACCCAGCAGTTTAACCTGATTGGTAGTCATGATACATCCCGTGCACTCTCTTTGCTGGAGGGGAACCGTGAACAATTTCGTCTTGCAGTGGCGCTCTTGTTCACTTATCCAGGTGTGCCTTGTGTTTATTATGGAGATGAGATTGGTTTGGGTGGGGGGCAGGGAATGAATTCACGCCAATGCATGAGCTGGGATTCATCCACCTGGGATCTGGAGCTGCAATCTTTTTATAAGGCTCTGATCCATTTACGCCGGACTTCTCCAGCGTTAATGGACGGGGGGTATCAGGTATTATGGACCGACGCTGATACCCTTGTGTACCAACGGGATGCCAATGAAGAGACGATCCTCGTCGTGGCAAGGCGCGGTACCAAAACCCGTCCTGCTGGACCAGTTCCCATTTCTCATGGTGCTATCCCCGATGGGACAGAATTTGTGGAGCTATTTAGCGGCCAGCGCGTCAGTGTGCAGAATGGAAATTTCCCCTTACCAGCATTACTGCCAGGCGCGCAGGTTTGGATCGCACGGAATAATTAATTGATGCAACCTAAAGCCGCTTAGGGGCGCGTAATTTAATATCCATACAGATGGATATCCCTATGGATTTACTCAAGCGCTTTATTTAAAAGCGTCTCTCGGATGCCAGTCTCCATGAATATGGTCAGGTTCCAGCGATTAAATCTCCGGATGCTCACTTCGCAAGCTGAACTGCATCGAGATCAGAGCTATTCCTCGATTGTGGGCAGGGCATGCCTTCGGCTGCTCATGCGCAACATCGTTCCGATCATGAAACCCAAAGCTGTCAGACCTGCCAGCGCAATCTTGGTGATATCTACCACCGGTTCCACCCGGACGCCCTCAGGTGAAGCTACTACTACAGCAACCGGGCGTGATAGGATTCGCCCCCCTCCACCTCCTCCACTCCCAGAACCTTGTGAAGGCTTATCGGGTTTCTCATCTGCACTGCTGCCGCTACCGCTGCCAACCCCGAAGCCTAAACCACATAGCACTTCAGCGGTCGGGATAATCATCGTATCATCATGTTGAATGGGTTCCCCGTATACTACCCGTACATCAGCAGCAGCCAGGAACTCTTCCATAGTATCTTGGAACATTTCCAAACCAGCTTCTACTGGTGGATTCGTATTCATTTCATCAATCATTGTAATCACTCCTTTATGTTCACTCGCAGGTTAATCATTATGGTACATCAACCCTATCAGGATTGCACCCAATAATCCTCCGGCCAGCATGGACCAGAGGACAAGGCGTGTGACGTCTCTTACCGGCAGAATATTTTCCTTGCCATCGGAAGTCCTGACGGTCACAGCTTTTGGACGGTTCCAGATCAGACCAGCATGGTGACCTGGTAGCTGAATTTTTAGGACATGCGTCATGGGCGTGATTTGATAATCGCCCACCTGCATGGTCTCTCCGGTTTTAATTTCACTCTCTATGGTAGGCATAAGTCCTCCTTATGTGCCCGGTTTATCAGTGGGTGGAGGGGGGCTCTTTTTAGTGGCTTTCTGTAACTCAGTATTGACTTTGCGCAATGCCTCAACGATTTCTGAATGTGCCTTCGATCGTACTTCACCGGTTCGCCAGCGTTCTTGTAGATCTTTCACATCTTCTTTAAGGCTTTGCCCGGTGGGGCTGCTAGAGAAATCCTTGGCTGCCTGACTTAATGAGGCACCCAAATTAGCAAGACCATCTTCGATTTCCTTTTGCAGCTTTCTGCGCTCCTCACTTTCCCAGGCAGATTGCAGGGCTTCGCGCAGGTTTTTACCCAGCTCATTCAATTGCTCGCTAATATTGTCATTGGGAGCCTTGTTTTCATTGGGATTGGTATCACTCATAATATCCTCCTTGTATCATGGCCGCACTTATTATACGCTGTATGGGGTAAAAAGTAGCTTATTAGAACATTAAGGGCACATTGGATGTTTATTCAATGTGCCATTATCCGTAAATCATGTGGTTACTTACTTATTACTTTGAGAAAGCGCCGTTTACCCGCCTGAAGCACCCCTTCATGCGGGAAAACCTGGTTGGGATCAGTGAGGGTCACCCCATCCAGACGGACTCCATTCTGCTCGATTAATCGCCGGCCTTCACTCTTGCTGTTTGCCAGCTTCCCTTCCAAAAGCACATCCAGCACGGATTGCCCGGCTCGTAATGTGAATGTTGGCATATCCTCGGGAAGACTACCTTTTTGGAATACGCTTATAAAGTTCTCTTCTGCCCGCATGGCGGCTTCAGCACCGTGAAAGATTTCGGTCACCTCATGTGCCAGCTTCATCTTGGCATCCCGTGGGTGGGTTTTCCCGGAAGCAATCTCCTTTTCAAGACCAGCAATCTCAGATGCCGTCCAGCGGGTCACCAGACGAAAATAGAGAGGCATGGCTTTATCCGGCACACTCATCAGTTTGCCATACATATCTTCCGCAGTTGTATCGATGGGGATGTAGTTCCCCATTGATTTGCTCATCTTCATCTCGCCATCCGTCCCTGGCAGGAGACCCATGATGATGGCGATGTTGGGTTTTTCACCCAGGTAGGTCATGATTTTTCGGGCAGCGGTGACGATGTTGAATAACTGATCGGAGCCACCCACCTGTACATCGGTACGCATGGAGTAAGCGTCGTAACCTTGCATCACGGAGTAGAAGAACTCATGCATGTAGATGGGCTCATTCTTTTCCCAGCGTAGCTTGAAATTCTCACGTGTGATGAACTGCTGTACGGTGAAGTTCGAACACAGCCTGATCAATTCTTCAAA
>CAZXPK010000004.1:3988-21408 GCA_964642565.1 uncultured Anaerolineaceae bacterium | reverse complement strand
CGCATGGTGATGGTATGCCCCAGGGTCAGGTCTGGTTTGGTCGGGTCATATCCGCAATACACCCTGAGGGGGTGTCCCTCCTGCTGGGCTTCAATCAAACGTTGTCGCAGCTCATTTTTCATGGCCTGCTTCAGGGTTTCATCGCCATAATCGGTGCCCTGCATGAGGTATTCCACTTGCTCATCGATACTCATTTTCGTTTTGTCCATAAACATCTACTTTTTCTCAGTCCCGCAGGATATCTGCATCCTGTATTACCCTAATAAAAAAAACGCCCTCTGTGGGAGGACGCGCCATACTCACCACAGAAGATGGTCAGTCGCTTGTATAATATACGTAGCCATAGCTGCAATTTTTCATGCGCCGATTATACCATTATTGAATACCAGGAGAACAGTATGGAAACAAAAATCGATGCTTTGATCTCTAAAATGGAAATTTCACGAGCGCGCCTCAATGCTGCTCTCGATAAAATAGCCCCGCAGACGGAAATTTACCCCACATGGAAGATCAAACAGGTATTGGATCACATCACCGGTTGGGACGAGCTGATGTTGACCTCGCTGCGCGCCTATTCACTGGGAGAATCACCCGGTTTGGTGGTGAAGGATGGGATTGATCAATACAACGCCCAGTCGGTAACTGAACGTATGGCGATAACATTGGAGCAGTCACGACAAGCCTATGATGCTGCGCGGGTAAAGGTGATCCAGACGATGCGAGAGATGCCACCAGAATCGCTCACCCAAAAATATCCGGCACCCTGGGGTGGGATGTGCACGGTTGCCAGCGTGGTGAAGATATTCGTCTCGCATGAGCTGGAACATGCCAAGCATATCGAAGAAATCCTGATGAAATCCACAGGAAACGCTTGAATTTATTAGGGCATCCAATAGAATAGAAGGATTAAAATAGCTGCTCCTCCGGGTTTTGAAAACATGCAGGCATTGTTGAGTGTGCTATAATTCCGGGCATTGGAGGCAGCTATGCAAGCCCCGGTATTGGTACTCAACGCGAATTTCGAGCCGATCAATGTCTGCAATACCCGCCGTGCCATTACCCTCGTTATCGATGGAAAGGCCAATTTGATCCTGAATGGCCGCGGTGAGATAAAGACTGTTAGGCAGGTTTATCCGCGCCCATCCATCATCCGTTTGGAAAAGATGATTCATCGCCCTCGCCCACGCGTTAAACTGACCAAGCGTGAAATTTTGCGCAGGGATAACTTCACCTGCCAGTACTGTGGTCAGCATGTGTCTTATCTTACCGTGGACCATGTCATCCCACGCCATCTCGGGGGTGAGCATGTGTGGAACAATCTGGTTGCTGCCTGCCCTCATTGCAATCACCGCAAAGGTGGGCGTACTATTGAACAAGCGCAAATGCACCTGTTGCATCCACCATCTATCCCACCCGCTTCCGCTACCTATCTATTTGCCAGGCACTTACACGAAAACCAGGAGTGGTTGCCCTTTATTACTGGCTGGTAGCCTGATCTGCAAGCTTCCATTAACCTCCACCCAACAACCTGACCATAAGTTGCGGGCTGACAAAAACCTCAAGGAATGCCGCAGCTAAAAATAGGGGAATCACCAGAGCCAGGGTAATCTTCACCCAATCTGCGATTGAGCTCACCAGACCCTCACCAATCGATTGGCGCTGATGAGGGGTCACCAGGGTCACACCCACTTGCAGGATGGCAGCCCCCGAAAGGATAATGGCGGGGATTTCAAATAAGCCGTGCGGTAGTATGAAAGCTGCTAGGACAGACAGGGTGTTGAACCCCATCAGGCTGGCTGCTCCGGTAAAGAACCCAATGATCACCATCGGCAGCATCAGGACGAGCGCCCCAGCTACACCAAGAGTGAAGGTTCCCAGGACAACGGCTATGCTGACCGCCCGCAGGTTATGCCACCAGATGGTGAGCACGTTGCTGGTGGTAAAAAATCCATATTGGCGGAATTGAGTCAGGATCTGCGGATCGATGATTTTCAAGCGCTCCAGGCCAAACATACCTGGCGACACACCTAGGTCCTTCACCTGGATAAGACCTAAATAAGTGGCAGCTACCAGTAAAAGCGTCATCCAACCAATCGGGATCAGCATTCGGCGTAAGCTGCGTGGAATTTCTCGTCGATACCAATCCCAAACTGAATACGCACCACCCATAAACTGTATCCGGAACACCTTCCACATCCAGCGCAGGTTCAGGGTATCAAGCTCATGCCCTAATAACTCTTCTCGATTTAAGTGGGTAATCCCCATGCGCACTAGTAATCCTGCCAATATGACCTCAGCCAGTACGACCCACCATAAAACCCGATAGTCTGCCCACAGCATCATCACAGATTCAACCTGGATCAATAATGCCACCGGGATGATGATGAAGGATGCCAGGAGGTTAGCTGCCCGTACGGAGGTAGTCTGAGTGGATATGACCACTGCCCCACTGACCATTACCAGGGCTTGCACAGCGGTTAGCAGGATGATTAAAACAAAAAACATGGGTTCGGCCCGCCAGCTGGTGGTGCGGTAAATCCCAATTAGATAGACAATCATCCCTAGGTAAGACGCAATCAGGGGTGTAAGTAGTGAGGCCAATAGTTTTCCCAGGTAAAGCTGACCATCGGTCAATGGGCTGCTTAATAGGGGTTCGATACTGAGCCGCTCAGTCTCACCGGCAAAGCTCTCCAGGGCAATGACTAAGGAGATGGAAATGGGAAAGAATCCCACGATCATCAGCAGGAAAGGGATAAATCTTTCTGCCAACAGGTTGGCCCCATATTTTTGAACAAAGCCTAATATCTGCCGGGTGGTGAAGTTCGCCAGGAACGGGAAAAATAATGTAAGCAAGGTGATTGGGAAGACAATGCGCCAGTCTCTCAGCTGATCCCGTAATTCCCGGCGGGTGATGATCAGTGCGGGGCGGAATTTATCCAGCATGCTGATCCTTTCCGCCAGACGCTGAATGCCCAACCCTTGCTTCACGTTGGTCATCATCTTCGATGGTAGTGATGGCTTGCAGATAGACTTTTTCCAGGCTGCGCGGTACTTCGGATAATCCAACAACCGGAATGTTATTCTCAACAAGGGATTGAAGGACCAGAGGGTTTGCCTGCAAAGGGTTGTCCGTCTGATAACGCAGCCAACCTGAACCCTGTGCGGTCTGTGTGACGACATCAGGTAATATAAGATGGATACGATCGGCGGTTGTACCCAGGCGTAGCTCAAATTGCGGGGCACCCAAAAGTTTTGTTTTAAGCTCCTTGACCTCCCCCGAGATGATAATACGTCCCTTGTGAATGATGGCAATTTTATCTGCCAGCTCTTCTGCCTCAGGCAGATTGTGCGTGCAGATAATGATTGACCGGTTGGCGCTTCGTAACCCGTGAATTGCATCCCTGACCAAACGGGCACTCTCTGGATCCATAGCTGAGGTGGGCTCATCCATTAATAAGACAGGTGGGTTATGGAACAGGGCGCGTGCCAGAGCCAGTTTTTGGCGCATGCCTTTGGAGTATTCCCCAATCCTGCGCTTGCGCTCACCCGCAAGGCCATATTGCTCCAATAGCTCATTGGTGCGCTTGCGGCGGGTGGGCGCTTCCATACGATAGATCTGCCCGAAGAAATCGAGATATTCTTCTGCGGTCATGCGACCATACAGACCATGCTGCTCGGTCAGGATGCCGACATGGGCACGCACCTCAGCTGCCTGGGTGACCACATCATATCCTGCCACCCGTGCCCAACCCATAGACGGGCGTAGAACGGAAGTAAGCATACGCAAGGTAGTGGTCTTCCCGGCACCGTTGGGGCCAAGCAGCGCCAACACTTCTCCAGATTTCACATCCAGATTAACCCGGTCCACGGCCAGGAAATCGTTGAATTTTTTACTCAGGTTTTCGGTTTGGATCATTATTACCAATAATTTGAGATGTACAGACAGACCACTGATGCAATATATTATTGATTGGGTCCAACTTCAGGTGATTCAATATCCACCTTTGGGACTGCACCCTTACGATGCCGCCAATAAAGCAGAAAACCCGAAACAAGTGCTACGATAAGCATGAACGTTTGGTTGATGTTGATTGTTCCAAAGCGAGGTGCATCCAGGCGTAGGAATTCCAGGAAAAACCGACCTATTGGATATCCGACCAGGTAGGTGAGAAAGAGATCTCCATTTTTCAGCTTGCCAGCAAATCTTCTCTCCAACCATAACAAGAACCCCATATTTAACAGGTTCCAGATCGACTCATAAAGGAATAATGGCTGGAAGGTGGAGTAATTTTCATATCCTGGTAAGCGATTGATTGGGTCTATATAGATCGCCCAGGGCAGGGTGCTCGGTTTTCCGTATAGTTCCTGATTAAAGAAGTTACCCCAACGCCCAATTGCCTGCGCCAAGGCTACCCCAGGGGCTGCAATATCAGCCCAGAGCAGGAAACTCATCTTTTTGCGCCTGCTATAGAAATATAAAGCCAATGCTCCCCCAATGATCGCACCTGGGATTCCCAAACCTCCCGCGCGGGTGTTGATCAGATCGAGTGGATGGGTCAGATAATACTTGGTGGTAAAGCCCGCTGCGACCATTGAGGGGGGCGGTGTAAAGACGTGCCATAGGCGCGCCCCAATGATGCCTGCAATCAAGACCAGGATCAGCGCATCCCATACAAATTCGCTGTTTAATTTTCTGCGTCGTGCTTCACGTTCTGTCAGGAAGGCCGCGGCGAGTGCTCCAAGCATCAAGATGATGCCGTAAAAACGAATGTAAACGGGTCCGATAAAAAAACCACTGGGCATTTATCCCTCTTTTCAGTAACCCTAATGAAGAATTTTGTTCTGCTCGTGCGCCTGGCGGCGTACATCCACGATGCGTTGAAGTGCGGTGAAATTGGCAAATATGGCAATGATCCAAATACCAACCACGGGAATATTGAATATCAGGGAGGGTGCCAGTACCAGATAACGCTCAAAACGGCTCAAGAAGCCTACCTTGGTATCCATGCCTAATGAGGCAGCACGCGCTCTCACGTAAGATACCAGGACTGATCCGCTTGCCGCGATATAAATCGCCAGGGATGAAAGCCAATCCCCTTTTTGAAGGAAGTAATATAACAAGCCTGCAAAGATAACCAGCTCGGAATATCGGTCGGTGACCGAATCAACAAACGCACCAAATTCGGAAGGCATGCCGCGTAAGCGTGCCATAGTGCCATCCAGGGTATCGATGAGTCCCATGACCAGGACAAGGATACCTCCTAAAGTCATATAACCGAAGGCGATCAGGATAGCACCGATGATATTACCTGCCAGACCAAGAAGGGTCATGGTATTGGGGTAAATCCCCAGGCGATTGAAGAATGCTCCCACTGGGTCCAGAACCCCCTTGAAAACCACGCGCATTCGGTCCGAAAATGTCATTGTTTGTTTCTTCGGTTTAGATTGTTCCACCTGATTTATCACACTACCTCTCTAACCATAAATCGGAATGTCGTATGCTATCTCAAGCATCAATGGATGTCAAGATAGATTACCACACAGAGTGGCTATTGATCTTCTTCTGACTCTTCGTCCTCCAGGAGCACTTCCCGCTCACGTCCACCTGTCTGAGCAGGGCCGACCACCCCCATCTCTTCCAACTCGTCCATCAAGCGAGCCGCACGTGGGTAACCAATCCGCATCCTGCGTTGAAGCATCGAAGCGCTGGTATGTTTCTCGCCTCGCAGCATCTCGATGGCTTTCTTAACTAATTCATCCCGATCTGCCATCACTGCATCTTCTTTCAGCAGCTCTTCCCAGGGTGGAGTCGCGCCCACTTCAGGCGGGTGCACGGTTTGCCAGTATAGGATGAGCTTATCCACCTCAGCATCTGAAACCATCACCCCCTGCACCCTCACCGGGGCAGCCACCTCGGGAGGCATGAATAACATATCTCCATGCCCCAGCAGGCTTTCTGCGCCACCCGTATCGAGGATGACGCGCGAGTCCACTGATGAAGCCACCGCAAATGAGATGCGCGCCGGGAAGTTTGCCTTGATCAGTCCTGTGACGACATCCGTGCTTGGACGCTGGGTTGCCACCACCAGGTGGATACCTGTTGCACGCGCCAGCTGTGCCAGGCGGATGAGCATCGGTTCAGTTTGATCAGGAGCAGTCATCATCAGGTCTGCAAGCTCATCCAGCAAGACAACGATCCGTGGAAGTGTCTCGATCGCCTTATGCCGGCGTGCTTTGCGATTGTACGAATCGATATTACGGGCATGCATTTCCTCCAGCAGCCTATAGCGGCGGTCCATTTCTGTCACCACCCAATGTAGCACGCCCAGGATGCGCTGGATATCCGTCTCCACTTTTCCATACAAGTGGGGTAGTCCGTTAAAACGCACCAGTTCAACCATCTTGGGGTCGATCATCACCAAGCGCAGGTCGTCAGGGGTGTTGTTCATCACCAAACAAGCGGTGATAGCTGCGATGCAGACCGATTTACCCGAACCGGTGGTACCAGCAATCAACAGATGAGGCATGGTACTCAAATCGGCCACCACCGGCAGACCGGAGACATCGCGCCCCAGTGCAATTGCCAGGGGAGAGCTGATCTTATAGAAAGCTTCGGTTTCAAGGATGGATCGCAGTCGCACCATGCTGGTACGAATATTCGGCACCTCAATCCCCACATAGGGTCGCCCGGGAACAGGAGCTTCAATGCGCAAGCGCTCTGCAGACAATGCCAGCGCTAGGTCGCGCCGGAGGCCGGCGATTTGGGCAACGCGCACTTTGATGCGGTTAGCTTGTTCTTCCTCTGAGCTGCCTTTTTCCACAAACCCAGGTTCTACCGCAAATTGGGTCACTGTTGGTCCAATCCGAAAGCCAACCACCTTGGCTGGAATGCCGAATTCAGCCAGAGATTTCTCGATCATGCCTGCTGTCTGGTTGATATTGCGCTCATCCGGTCGGTCAAGCTGGTCTTTTACCAGCAGTTCAAGGGAAGGTAGGTGTTCATCCCGTGGTGGAAGGGGGAGGTTCTTGGCTTGCTCGTTTGAAGCGTTCAATCGTTTGCGAAATTCCGCGGGCACAAACGGGCGACGTTTCTTGCGATCAAACCCATACAGGGACGCTCCTGTTTGGGGCACCGAAGGGGCGACACTGACCACGGGTTCATTCACCATTGGGTTTGGGGGTCTTACCGTTGACATTTTTTGCAATCGTTTGATTAGAGGTGAAACAAGTCCTAATCCATAACCCAGACAGAGCAATGCAACCAGTCCAAAGACCAGCCCACCCCATATGTTATTGCTCAATCCTATAAATCTCAAACCTAATGCCAACAGCTCTGCCAAACCCCAACCGATAAAACCTCCATCCAATCCAGCCTCAGCTCGATTTACCAGTCTTCCACCTATAATCGATAGTAATGCCAAAACCGAAAAACCTGCTAATTCCAATGCAATGATTCGCCACCATTGCACTTTCTTTGAGGAAGCTCCCACCGCTTCTCGCGAGGCACTTGATGGGTATGAATGTATGCGTAGCACCAGTAAACCTGCTGCTATGCTAGCGATGACCACCAGGATGCCTCCATAGCCAAAGGCGTGGCGAATAAAATTGCGCCACAGAATAATCAGAGTGCCTCCTGACAGCTCAGGCAGGAACAGTGCAACTAGGGTGATCAGCGCAAATGCGAATAAAAACACACCGATGAAGTCCCAGGTGAAGCGCTGAAAACGCGCAAGAAATCCAATACCCTGGTGGATGATGCCAGCATATTCACGATCCATGGCGGGCTGCTTCGTCAGGGAAGCTTTTCTTTTTTTGGATGTCATTGCCGGATTCTTACCTGGTTATCTTGGGAAATTGATTCACTCTTTTCCTTTAGTATACATCAACTTTACCCTCCACTTCCAGATGGTCACCCCCCGAGATGAGCTTTCCCACATGGTGTAAATAAAATTCCGCTGGTGTTAAGCCCGATTGATCACGCAATTGGTAGAGCTCCTCTCGCGTGAGACCAGGGACGAAATCCCACTCGCTTTCGTGGACCCAAACCGCACCACAAACCCCCTGTAGCGCATCTAGGATTTGCTGCCGATGACCCAGGAGCATCTCCTTTGGAAGCTCATCTTTGCTGAAAAAGCGCGCTTCCAACACCTCCTCTGGTTGAATAGTAAGCACTCCCGCGATGATTCTCGCTGCAAAGACCACCACATAGCTCACACGCCATAACCATTGCGGTCGAGAGTGGATTCCAACCAGGCGTTCGAACTGCACTACTAGCCCTACTTCCTCCCGCGCCTCATGGATGGCAGCCTGTGCCAGGGATTCATCGGCCTACACTTCGCCCCCAGGCAGGCACCAGACTTTAAAATCCCGGCGTTTGGTAAGCAGCACTTTCCCATCCTGGATGATGGCGACATTTATACCTAAAATCGGTTTGGATTCACCCATAATATCCGCAATCAGTCGGGGAGTTCTGGTGCTTTAACCGACTCTGACCTGGATGCGATATAGATTCCCACCAGAATCAACCCACCGCCAACCAATTTGATCGCAGTCGGCTTTTCCTGTAATATGAAATATGCCAGAATGGTTGATCCAATGGGCTCTCCCAGCAAGGTAATCGATACGTAGGCCGCCGAGAGATAGCCCAGTGCCCAATTAAACGTTGAATGCCCAATCAGCTGAGGGATTAACGCCAGCAGGATAAGCCATAAATATATTTGTGGGGAGTATCCAAAGGGATTCTCCCTGGCTGATACCATGATGATGACGAGGACAATCGCTGCCATCCCATAAACCAGTGAGATATAACTGACCAGGGACATTTTCGAGCGCAGTTTCCTGCCGATCAGCAAATAGCCTGCCCCGGCGATGGCACCACACACGGCCAATAAATCTCCCAGGAAAGCTTGTCCATGCATGAAATTTACTAAACTGGGACAAATGATCCTACCTGCACTGATGGAGCATGAATCGCTGATGCCTACAATCGCTCCTCCCAGCAAGGCAAGGATCAACCCTATCAGGACTGCCCGCCGAATGGGTTCTTTGATGGTGAATGGGGAGAGGAGTGCCACCCAAAGCGGGATGGTGCTGACCAGCACGACTGAGCTGGCGACGGTGGTATATTGCAATGAGGTGATCCAGGTGGCGAAGTGCAGCGCCAGAAAAATACCCGAAAGAAGTGCCAGGAGTAGCTCACCCCGTTTGAGGGAGGTTAGTTCGCGCTTGTGAGTGGATGCAGCCACCGGAACCAGGATGATCGAGGCAACGGTCAATCTCCAGGCAGCAATCACCAACGAAGTGGCTTCCCTCTGGGCGAAGCGGATGAAAATGGAGGCGGTGGAAACCGCTATTATGCCGAATAGGATGGCAACGAAAGGAGGAACAGGAGGGTGTTTAGGTGAATTCATCTGCCAGGGGATAATTATAGATGAAATGTACCGAACCTTGTGGGGGTTTGGGTTTCAGGCTTTCCGGATATGCCAGATTATCTTGCCCAGGATATCCACCCGCCTGACAGTACCAAATACACGGCTATCAACACTCTCGGGGTGGTTGCCGATGACATTCAAGCCGCCATCCGGGCTTATGTTTTGGATGCGTTTGATCAGCAAACCATATCCCGGCTGGTGGAAGGCAATCACGTCTCCAGGGGAAGGCGGAACCAAGAAGAAGGGGATTTTGCTAACCAGCACAAAATCCCCTTCTCTGAATTCAGGAGCGAGACTGTCCCCCCTAACTTTCAAGAGCCTGAGCATTAAAGGGCGGGATACACCAACTCTAGCGCTGGGGCGTAGGGAGCTTTGGCGCGCTTGGTGGCGATGCCTTTGGTCTCCCAAAACATTTGGGCAAATTCGTTGATCGCTTCAACCAGCTGAGTGGCCTGCTCACGGTCAGTTGTTTGGCGCACCTTTGATCCCAGCTGCATGATCTTATGAACGAGGGCGTGTGCGTTGGGATATTTCTCAAAGTGTTGGGCTTTTAAATAGTCACCCCAGATGACGCGTATCTCGGCTTTGGCGCGTTCAGCATGTTCCTCTTTTACTGCAATGTACCGCGACATGCTGTTCATATATTCTTTGTTCCTATCGGGAGTCTTGGCCTCGAATTCGGTCATCAAATCCAGCATGCGCACCGCCGTCAGTGCGCTGATCTGTGCGACGATCGGGTCATAAATCCCGCAAGGGATATCACAATGGGCTTTAACGGTCTCGATATGCATTTTCTGGTCGAATTTATTCAAAATTTGGTAAATCATATGTCCTCCTATATATCATCTCAATCTATTGTGAATTAGTTCAAGGATAATAATGAGATTAACATATCTTGTCAAGCAATAATAGATAAAGACCTATTAATATTTCCAAGTCATGATTAATCTGGATTTTCTACCAATATCGGATCTCGGTGGTAATTAACTATACTCATTCATCCCTCACAGGAACATTGATTGTACGGCAGGTGGATGCACTAGATGCCTGGTGGTCATTGCTATCAATTATCGCTTGGATTACCTTGGTGACCCAGCATATGCTCTGGATCATCCAGGATGCAACTTGAAACCACCTGAGATCACTGCGATGGGACTGGTGAACACCTGATAAATCAACCTGAAAAGCCACCCGCCTCCATACGCTTTTAATGATCGATATCTTGTTGCAGATATACCTTGTAGGTTGTATACTCAAATCAACAGAGCGTGAACATGGAGACTCTTCAAGTTGGCACGAGTAAGGAATTGAGCCTCCTTCCCGGGGGGTTGCCATCTATCCGGTCACGATGAAAAGGAAAACGAAAGAGCGCCTGAGTGCGTGAATGAAATGAATAAAAACGGGACGATCATTGAGGAGATCCAAAAAATCGCCAAGGATGAGGATATTCCGGTATTGGGTATGGGTCCGGCTTCGAAAATGGCAAACGATCCCCCAGGTCACCGGCCTGAAGATCTTTTGCCTGGAGTACAAAGTCTGATTTGCTTTGGATTACCCGTGCCTCGTGAGGTATACCGGATGCCATCCTATGCAGCAGAGACAATCTGGCGGTCCCAGAATCTCTATTACCGCCACCTTGACACATTATCCATTCGGTTTGCCACCTTGCTGGAGCAAAGCGGAGTGCGAGCGATTCCTGTATACGGTTGTATGCCCCTAGGAATTAATGAGAAGGGTGTGGTAGTAGGCTACCTGAACCAGATTCGCATGGGTGAAATAACAGGGATCGGTGCTATTGGAAAGAACGGTTTGCTTATTAATTCCCGATATGGATCCAGATTGATGTTAGGGGGTGTAGTAACCACTGCGATACTTCCAGAGATGCACTATCCCGAATTCGATGAACCCGGTTGCCCGTCGTATTGTCATATTTGTGTGGATGCTTGTCCGGTTAATGCGATTTTGCTGGATAAAAAGCAGGTCAATACCATGCGTTGTTTAGGCTATACGGCTCGAACACCCTTTATGCCGAGACTAAAATTTTCGGTACTCAGGGCGTTCAAGCCTGTGTTAGCAGCCAGGCTGATGAATCTGACGGCTTTTGATGAGCATACATTCCATGTTTGTTCACAATGTGTAGCATTATGTCCATATGGTTCTGAGCAGTAGAGAGTACACTCAATACTGGCTCCATGCTGCGGAATCTCGATGGTAATTGAGGCGCTTAAATCACAGCCAAGGTTTTGCTTGACAAAGGGGGAAGGGGGGAATACAATTTTCCCGGTTATCAAACACTATTCCTCATTCAGTGAGAGAATAATACTTATACGGATCGATTCCTAAAGGAGGAACCTATCATGACCCATATCATTACAAGTTTGTGCCTGCGTGATTCTGGATGTGTTGATGTATGCCCCGTGGAATGTATTGTGGGTGGCAAGCCGCTCGAAAAATATCCATGGTTTTATATTGACCCTGATACCTGCATCGATTGTGGCGCATGCATCCCAGAATGCCCCTTCGAAGCCATCTTCCCTGAAGATGAAGTCCCATCTGCGTATACCGCCAAAGGTGGTGAGATGGTTAGCCAGGTCGGTTTTACTGGCCACTATGAGGGCGTCGACCATCATGGTAAACCTGTGGTTCTGAACAGTGTGCGGACGCTGGCAGCGGGTGAAGTAGTGGACCTTACCAAAGATATCCAGGCTAATTACGATTTCTACACCCAGGGTCCTGGTTATAAAGCTAATGAATAATAATTACCATCGAGCTATCTGGCGAAGGCCTGCAGATAGCCCGATGGTATGACTTACTGGCACAAAATGTGATCACAGCTGGCGGGAAACCCCGCCAGCTTGTTATTTAATCCCAGAGCTGCTGGTTTCCAACCGCAAATTACCCGCCCCCAATTTTGCATGGATGGTGATTGTGTTGCCACTTCCACTTAGGGTGTAAGTATTGCCTTGCTGTTGCCAGTTTCCACTCGTGCTAACGGTCATCAAACCGGTATCTGAGATTACCTGGGCATTCATACCCTCTGGGATGATGACCTTAACCGAGCTCACGCCTGATTCAATGTTAACGTTCATGTCAGATTGCAGCTCACCAGAGAAATCCAATGTATAATTTCCAGCTCCGCTACGGAAAGTCATGTCAGTGGTGTTGGCATTGGCCAGCCCTTTCAGGGTGACCTCAGATGCACCTGTGGTGTACGTGAGTTTGGTCATCTGAACCAAATTAGGTTTCGAAAAGCTCAAATCGACCTTAGAGGCGCCATCGGTCACATCCAGGCTGTGGATGGAAAGCCCGCCCAGCTCATAGTTACCTGTGTAGGCTCCAGCATTGATAACCAGGCTCATTAGACCGTTTCCAAGTGAGAAATTCCACTCATTGATGATATCCTGGTTAAAGTTTGGGATGCCGGTAATCTTTAAATTACCCTGTTCGATATTGATATTATTGCTATCGATGGTCACCACCGGTTTAAAGTCGGACACATTATATGTTGCAGTGCCGCTGATCAGCTCACTTACTGCACCAGGCTGCAGGTCGAAATTTCCCGCGCCAAACTTCAGGGTGACATCGGCAATGGCCTGCTTATCCGCGAGGAAGGGAATATTAATGTTGTCTGTCACTGTCGGACCAGTTTTAACCTGCGTGACGGGAAGGTTGATATTGATGGAACATGCCAGTGTGGCTAGAGCAAGAGCTATGATGGCTAAGATGATCATTTTTCGGTTCATAATTTCCTCCAGAATTAGTAATCTGCTTTTGTATACGTATATTCTTAGATCAAGTTGCAGCTCGTGCTGATCTTTGTGGCAGTATCCGCATCACCAATCCCAAAAGTAGATTTATGGTTCCGGTGGGGATGTTCACCAGCTACTTTCCCACCATGGGTAGGAACAGCGGGATACCCAATACAATTACAGCTGCCTCTCGCTGCCAACTATGACCTGCCCCATCCGCAATGTTGGCGGTATTGAGGATAAGTGTAGGAGAGCTGATGCCTGAATCCGCAATGGTATCGAAGCGGATCACTACATCGGTAGAGGCGCTCACTGCTCCATGCCAGCTCACGGTTCCACCTGCATAGTTGATAGTGCCGGATGAAGCCCACAAGTTCCCAACAAAGTCCAACTTGTTCGGCAGTGGATCGTCCATGCTGGCGTTGTTCAATGTCCCGACGGTATTACGCAAGGTGATCGTGTAAGTCAGCAAGTCGCCAGGGTTTGGATTGCTGCGGCTGGATACCTTGGACGACTCTCTCAGCGTCGGTTGGAGGGCATTGGATCGATAGCCATCACGCTGGTAGTCACCCCGCCCGGTGCCCCATTGGATGTACGCATTCTCCGTGCCTGGCAGGTCATATGCCACCACGCCCGAGTTGGCGCTGAGCAGCACCACTTCCAGGTCAGGGTCCGAATCGATATTTGCCAACGTAGGGGCGGGCAGAGCGCCATTCCATTCTTCTCCACCGAAGGCTTCCGGTAGGTTCACTTCGTAGATTGGGTTTCCCAGATAATCCAGGATGTGTAATTTCCCCGTGTGACCACTATTCTTTTGCGTCCAGGATGTGAAAATCACCTCTGCGTAGCCATTATCATCCAGGTCGGCGATGACTGGCTCGGAGGCGAAGCGGTAGAAGCCCTCCCCTGGTTGGTACACTGAATAAGGCCAGTTTCCGTGTTCGGTTTTGTCCAGCCAAAAGGAATGCACGCGCCCGTCATACGAGGCATAAATGATTTCCAAACGACCATCCCCATCCAGGTCAGCCACAGCTGGATTAGGCTGATTATTTTCGATTACATCGTAATCCTCTGTCAGGGGAGCGCCCGTGTCCACTGGCACGTTTCGCCAATCGAAGCCATCGGAATTGAAGCGGCTGCGATCAGCATTGAACACGTAGACGCCATCGTATCTGCTGGGTGGATAGCCTGCGTAGCAATCATACACATTTCCCGTTGTCACCACTTCCATCAGCCCGTCTCCATTCACATCAGCGATAACACTCGGTCCATCGGCAAAATTGGTGCGGTAGCTTTCCTCCCGCACCCCGTTACACTGCCCCCAGCCGCGTAGCTCGGTTGCCAGGCTTTCCCACACCCCCACTTTACCCCAGCCTTTTCCCCCATAGAGCGGGTTGGCGGGTATCTGTGTCCCATCCGCCTCATAGGCGCAGATGTAGTGCACATCAGATGGCACCACCACTTCCCCGGCATTGTCACCATCCAAGTCACCTACCGAAGCGTTGGTATTAAAAGCGCCGTAGGCATAGCCGCTGTCGTTGCTGAGTTGCGGCCACCCAGCGCGCAGTGCCCCATTGGGTTCGAAGACCCAAGTGTTGACCGCATTGTACACCGCACCCGTCACGATCACCTCCAGTAGCTTGTCGCGATCCAGGTCGCTGACTGAGAGACCGCGCAGCTCATTTCCGGTTGGATGTTGGGGCCAACCCGCTTCGAAGTAGCCCGCGGCGTTGTACACTGAAACCCATCCACCACTATGAGCTGTTACGATCTCCACTTCTCCGTCGTTATCCACATCTGCGACGACGATACCAGGCCAGGTGCGCCCAACATTCGTCGCGTTCGGTTCACTCCGGTCATGACCGGAAGACAGTTTCCATTCCAATGCACCGGTCGACCCATCCAGCACAAAGATGGAATAGGAGGAAGCGATCACCTCCACTTGTCCATCACCATCCAGATCTGCAGTAGCTGGAGAGGAGTACCAGCCTGTTTCACACCATGAGTTATAACACCCGCCCAGCTGCCATTTAATGATGGGTGCCCCGAAGGTTACACCAGCCTGTACACGGGGTTGCATCACACTGGTGGTAAGCAAGACAAGGAGAATGAAGCAGATTAACAGTCGAGGGGATTTCCGTGAATAGAAATATAGTCTTTTCATGGTTGCCTTTAAACGCCTATCTTTTTCAACATATTCGATTCTTTTTTTGTACTCGATGTAGCCCGATTAATTGCATTCCTTTACTCTAATTTAAATAAGCAGGATTACGCTAATTATATAACCGCTGGCTTGAGAGATCATATTCTAATCACCCAGATATACTTTAGACTAGCCTTCATAATTTTCTAAGCTCGTATATATATACATATTAATTATCAAATAATCCTAGCCGGAGTGTATTCTTGCTCAGGTGTCCGGAGGCATGGCAGAAACAATCAGCGGTCAGCTTGGTTTAGCTGACCGCTGAAAACTTTATGTAAGGCTTAACTGCCAAGGGTAGCGGGCAATGGGAGCCTGCCTTTTAACAATCGCCAAGCCATTTGAATGATCTTCACCGCGCTGGTGATGATCACGATGGCGAAAACCACGATCAGGATTTGGTTAATCAGAGACTGCAGGATACCTTCTGCACCCAGCTGACCCATGGCACCTTGGAGGGTGTACAAATATTGGATGTGGGTCATAAAGTTGGCGGCGAGGATGATGCTGAATGCGCTCATCAGGATGGAAAACATCCGCGTGCCCACCTCCCAGGAACCTTTACGAAGCAGGATTTAATCCAATACGATGGTCAGAACCCAGAACAAATCCAGCCAGGGGATGTAAGCATTGAATGCCGAGGTCAGGATGGGTGTGAACGTCCATTGACCATTGAGATTGTTATAAATGCCCACCCGATTTAGATAGAAGTTAAAGATGATCAGCCCCAGCAGGGTGAAAGCGATCTCAACGATTAGCTCACCGCGTTTAATTTTATCAGGCTGGCTGATAGCTTTCAGGCTGTGCGGATCCCATTCCTTGGTCTTGGACTTAAACTCCGGAAGTACCCACTGCAGGATGGCGAAAATCAAGACAATGTTGCCGAATGCCTGGACAACGGCGGAAAGCGCGTTCCCTAAGGATTTGAACAGATCGGTAAATAACTCTGTGGCTGAAATTGCACCAGGCAGGCTATAACCTATCCAAAATCCCACCAGGGCTAAAACTGCGATGATGGGCAAGGCAATGCGAATTACCATGAGAAAGGTTGGGAACAGGCGTGGACCTATCAGATATTTCTCCAGCAGGTAAGGGGCGACGATATTCTCCGGTGAGCCGAACTGCTTGAGCACAGCCACCATCATCTCATCATCGGGTGGGCGTCCCTCAGTTTTGCTGCGGTCGTCCAGTGCATCCTGGATCAGCGAACGGATCTCGGTGACGGTATCCTTGCGCAGCCTGGCTGGCAGGATATCGCTTACCGCGGAAATATAGCGATCAACTAAAGAATCCATATTCATTCTCCTATATATTATTCCAGCACATGTCTCATCATCCGGACCATGCTTTCCCATTCTTCAACCATTTTTGGCAGAATTTCCCGGCCTTCCTTGCTGATCATATAATAACGGCGTGGACGGGCATCCTCCAAGCGCCAGCTTGAGCTGAGCAAGCCTTGGGTTTCCAACCGCCGCAGCAGGGGATAGAGCGTGCCCTGGTCGATCTCAAGGCCCTTCTCCGAGAGCAACTTCATCAGTGAGTAGCCATACTGTTCTCGGTTACATTGGCTGAGCACTGCCAGGACGATTACCCCACGCCGCATTTCCAATATCAGGTTTTCGATGGATTGTACATTCTCCATAGCAACTATCCTTTGATACATTATACTATGTATCACACAATATATCAAGAATAATAATATTATCAAGTAATAACTTTATTGACAATATGTGCGATTTAGGGATTAATGGCGTTTTGGAACATGGACCACCCGATTTCCTGCACCCTCAGGGGATCGTTTTCTTCCAGTAATACTGCAATGGCCAGGGTTGCCCCCTTCCATTCGGGTAAGGTTCCACCCAGATACCATGCATAACCAGTATTGGTATTCGAGGATTGGTCTGTAACTTCTTTATCTGTTGCGACCACCTGCCAGATGGGCAGCTCACCTGATGTAAGGGCTTCGGCGGTAGTATTGGCAGCTTGTGTCTGTAGAGCTTGCTGTGGTTGAGAGCCGACGGGCAACATCACCCACCC
>CAZXPK010000004.1:0-3888 GCA_964642565.1 uncultured Anaerolineaceae bacterium | reverse complement strand
CCAGCAGACCAATCAGATCTTGAACGTTGGTGGAAGACACCAGCTGCCTGACCGGATCAGTGCATCCAGCAGAGATTACATCTCCCCAGGTGGTCCCCGTGGGGGTCAGGGCACAATCCTTGATATCTAAGTCGCCAAATTGCCCGGAGGCTGGCTGTTGGTTGGCTGTCAACAAAAATGCACCCAGGGCATTCCCGGCCGGGTACATGCCCATCCCTGCCCGGTCGAAGAGTGGAGCAGTGGGGTCATTCACCAGGCTTTCCCAGGTTGAGTCCAATGTATTGGCGTCGAAATTAGGGCTGGAAGACATAGCCAGGATCTCCCCGGTATGGGCATTGAGGAATACGAGCGCCCCCTGGTGACCCGCCATCAATTTGTCTGCCATGGTCTGCAAGTCGAGATCCAGGCTCAAGCGCACGTCCAAGCCCGGGGGCGGCTGACCATAGAGCAGGTATTCCCACTCCATGGTCAGGGTCGGGTAACCCTGCAAGCCGCGCAGGTAAGGGTCCAGGCTGGCTTCGAGCCCCGCCTGACCATAGACGGGGTCGGTATAACCTATGAGGGGACCCAGGGCAGGATAGGGATAGTGACGTAGGATATCGCCAGGTTGACCAGTGGATTCTGCCAGCGGTCGCTCACGACGGTCCAGAATTGATCCACGCATGACGTAACGGTCAGCAATGGAACGGCGGGGGTTATCCGTGCGGGTGAGCAGGTCGGGTCCGCGCACCAGGCTCCACCAACCGACGGTCAGTGCGACTCCCGCCAAGCCTAACATCAAACCTCCGGAAAGGAGCAAATTAAGATTGTTTTGGGCTTTAAGCTTTTCCAGCTGGAATACCGGCATCTCCGCCTGCCTGGCGCTGATCAATATCAGACACAGCAGCTCGAAGAAAGACACCAGGAGTGAGGAGCCACCGTTGGACACAAATGGCAAGGTGACACCGGTGAGAGGCAACAAACGCAGGTTGCCAGCGATGATCAGGATGCTTTGCCCCACCAAGTGTACCACCAACCCAATCGCCAGTAGACACTGGAAGGTGTCAGCTGATTTCAAGGCAGTACGCATGCCACGATTGACAAGCAGCGCCAGCAATCCCAGGATACCCAGCGCACCCAGAAGCCCCGTCTCCTCGGTGATGGCCGAGAAGATAAAATCGGATTGGGCAATAGGTACGAGACTCGGACTGCCCATCCCTACACCGCGCCCAATCAACCCGCCATTTGCTACTGCCAGGAGTGATTGTACGATCTGGTAGGAACGCCCAGATGGATCGAGCCAGGGGTTGATCCATGCATCCACGCGCTGATGGACTACATCAAACAGGGCGTAACCTGCAATCGCGGCCAGGAGCAACACCAACATGCTGATGAACAGCACGTTTTTATTACCCGTGCCGGCGTAGATGATGACGGCGTAGAGTACCATAAAAATGGCCGCCGTGCCCAGGTCACGCTGAAAGATTAACAACAGCAAGGCCAGACCCGTCATGAGCAGGGTGGGTGTCAGTAGAGGCAACAGCCTGGTGGTTGGGGTGGCTGGGGAGGATGCAATTTGCCGGTCAGCCAGGTAAGCCGCCAGGTAGATAATGAGCAGGAGTTTGAGCGGCTCGGAAGGCTGGAAGTATATACCGCAGCAGCCCAGCCACAGGCGTGGACCTACTCCCAGGGGATTTGTCCCCAGGATCAAAGTGGCTGCCGTGAGCACCAACCCAGAGGTCAGCCAGACGTATTTGAAACGGCGCAGGTAGGATAGTATCCTGCCACCAGCGCGGGCACAGTCATACCGCAGGGCAAGCAAGAAAGCCATCCCGATCAGCAGCAGCCAGGCGGATTGGCGCAAGCCGAGCCCACTGGATAAGCGCCAGATGGTGAGCAAACCCCAGCCGGTGAGCAAGGCCGCGACCGGGAACAGGAACGGGTCTCGCTCAGGGAGCAGGCGCGTGAGCTGCCTATGGACCAGCCAGACGATTCCCACCCAGATGGCGAAGCCCAGCCAATGTGACCAACGGTAATCCACCTGCCAGGTGCGCAGGCGGGCAGCGTTGGAAAGGGTGAGGGCGAGGGAATATATTCCCAGGAACGCGCCTGCCAGGATGAGCAAGCGCCGTTCGATGCGATCGGTTGGGGAGGTCAGATGGGCAGACAAGCCAGGTGATTATTTAAGATATTTTCGCACCAACAGATCCAATTTTTGGCGCGTTTCAGGGGGGATGCGCTCAGGTTGGGTGATGAGGGCATTGGCGAGGGCATATCCACAATCACAATGACGCTCGGGTATGAGGTGCTGAGCCAGGTTGGAAATCGCCTGCTGGGCAATGTGGGTGTTGTGATTCAACACCGTGATGACCGCTTCGACGCTGACGGGTGCCTGCTCAAGGTGCCAGACGTCGTAATCGGTGACGTGTGCCATGACGGTGTAACACAGCTCAGCTTCGCGAGCCAAAAAAGCCTCTGGTGAGGTGGTCATGCCGATGAGCGACATACCCCACGAACGGTAGACGTTCGACTCAGCCTTGGTGGAGAAGCGCGGTCCTTCCAGGGTGAGGAAGATCCCGCCACGATGCACGGTAGCACCCGCAGCATTAACCGCTTCAAAGACCTGAGTGGATAGATCGGGGCAAAATGGGTCAGCGACTCCGATGTGTGCCACCAGACCGTCACCGAAGAAGGAGCGACGACGGTTGCGGGTCAGGTCGAAGAGCTGGTCGGGGATGACCAAATCGCCGGGGACGTAGTCCTCGCGTAACGAGCCACAGGCGCTGATGCTGACCACGCGCTCGACCCCCAGTGACTTGAGAGCATAGATATTGGCGCAGTAATTAACTTCGGTGGGTGAGATGTGGTGGCCGATACCATGCCGGGCGAGGAAGGCGACCTGCCTGCTTCCCAAGGTGCCGATGATAATGGGGGCAGATGGCCTACCAAAGGGGGTGGTGAGGTCATGTTCGGAAACGTCTTGCAGCCCGGGCATAGTGTACAGCCCGGAACCGCCGATGATTGCCAGGGTGGGGATTGTATCCATAAGGAACCTATTTCATGTGAAGAATTTTGTTTATTGTACTCGAAAAAGAAATGGAACCGGAGGGATAAAGAAAACCACAAAGGGCTCAAAGGACACTAGGGTTCACAAAGATTTATTGGAAAGGATAAAAATCATTGATAGGAAAAAAACTGATATAGATATAAACATATCAACAATGAAGAATAGACTGGGTAGAGAGATATGGATAGTAGATGGGCAAATGGAAGGATTGGTTTTTAAAATAACAAATCGGAACGAATGTCTTTCTCAGGTACATGGGTGATCAGGAAATCAGGAGGGCATAGAGGCAGGTTTATAGCAAAAATAGATGCTCTTGGATATATGATCGTTGGCGGGAATTGAATTGATAAAATTTAGATGCATTCAATTAATCTTCCGGTGAAATAATGGACATGGATACCGAGGCTTCACACGCTTATAAAGAACGGTCTTCCCTCGCTCACAAAAAAGTTCGCGAGGCTGCGGATAGAGGGCGTCCTTGAACGCTACGGGCAAAGCAGCGGGAACAAGAAGACGCTGCAGGAACGCCCTTGATACTTCGTCGCAAAAAACGCTCCTCGATACTGCGGGCGAAAATGCGCGTGCATCGCTCGGAAAGAACGTTCGCGATGCTTCGTCGCAACGAACACTCCTTGACATGTAATTACTCACCCATCCCTCCTTGATCTCCCCTACCTGACAGTGTATGGACCGGGGACAAAGGTTACACATGTTCGGGAACATAGGTAACACTTTCGGTACAATTTGGGCAATTCGGGATTCCTCCCCAGCGCCCCTACTGGTTGGCTAATCACAGAGATAGGAGAGGAGAAATGAACCATCCACGAATTAAGGCACGAATA
>CAZXPK010000003.1:0-60607 GCA_964642565.1 uncultured Anaerolineaceae bacterium | reverse complement strand
GAGATTTATTGTTGACGAGTTACTTAAAGACTGCTATCATCAAGGGTTGGAATGGGAAATAAAAAAACCAATAAATCAAAAAAATTCTGGATGCGCCTGTCGTATCCTTTACGATGGTTGGTTCCAGGGTTGGGTGTAAAACGTTGGATAGCGCTTATCCTTTTTGGAACTACCTTGCTAGGGGTAGGTTTAGCAGTATTATTGTTAGAGATCTATCGCACTGCACCTGACACTTGGTGGTTGCCGATTTTATCGATTGCTTCATTGCGCATCATAAGCCGACCATTACGGGTATTGATCTTTGGTGGATTAGGCACCGGATTGATTTTGGTTGGAATCTGGGGGATTAACCGCTCTCTCTTAGCACCCTTTCGACACTCTGGGAAACCGGTACTTGATGAGCTGACCGATCACCGGAGAAAAGAACGTGGACCACGCATCGTTACCATTGGAGGCGGGCATGGGTTATCCACTTTATTAAGGGGTTTGAAGACCTACAGCTATAATATTACTGCAGTTGTTACAGTAGCTGATGATGGGGGATCATCTGGACGGATAAGGCGAACACAGGGTATACCACCTCCGGGTGATATTCGGAATTGTCTTGCTGCCTTATCCACAGACGAAGCATTAATGACCCAGCTTTTTCAATATCGATTCTCCGATGGCAATCCTGAGTTGGATGGTCATCCTTTTGGTAATCTATTCATTAGTGCATTATCAGAAATTACTGGCAGCTTTGAGGAAGCAGTAGTTGAATCGGGTAGGGTATTGGCAGTACATGGACGGGTGCTTCCCGCTACACTACATGACGTTCGTTTAGTGGCAGATGTCCAGCTCCCTCATAGTAATGGCGAAGTGAGAGTTGAAGGAGAAAGCACCATCCCAAAATTCCCAGGTGATGTACAACGGGTATGGCTCGAACCTAGTAATCCCACTCCATATCCACAGGTCATTCAAGCAATCCTGGCATCAGAATTAATCGTGATTGGTCCAGGCAGCTTATTCACCAGTGTTCTACCCAATTTGCTCGTTCCAGATATTGTTGCTGCGATCCAAGCCAGCCGAGCCTTGAAAATCTACGTGTGTAATGTAGCTACACAACCAGGGGAGACAGATGGATATTGTTGCGAAGATCATATTAAAGTCCTGAATGACCATATTGGGGGGTCGATTTTCGATATTATTGTCATAAACAATCAATTTGATGGTAAATTATCCCCTGGAACCGATTGGGTGAAAACAGTACCAGAGAACGAGGCAGAGTATCCTATATACCGGGCAGATTTAGTTGATGAGAACCAACCTTGGCGTCATGATTCCTCAAAATTAGCCAAGGCAATTATGGATTTATATCAAGAACGAACCGGACCTTTGGTAGAATAATAAGTTGTGTAAGGATTATTTTCATCACTCACAGTAGCTTGATAAATGGTTTGGGCTGCTGAATATAACTTCGTATGGAGGAAAAAATGACGACAAAAGTAGGTATTAATGGTTTTGGACGGATTGGTAGACAGGTTCTCAAAGCAATCCGGGATTATCATCCTGATAGCCTGGAAGTGGTCGCTTTCAATGATATTGGCGATTTAAAAACCATGGCGCATTTGCTAAAGTATGACAGTAACTATGGTCGTTTCGATGGTACTGTTGAAGTCAAAGATGATGGATTGTTTGTAGACGGGAAAGCGGTTAAAGTATTTAAAGAAACTAACCCAACCAACATCCCATGGGGTTCGCTTGGGGTGGATATCGTCATAGAAAGCACAGGATTATTCACCATCAAGAGTGATGGGGTTAATAAAAAGGGAAAGCTCGTAAAGGGTGCCGAGAACCACATCACCAAAGGTGGTGCGAAGAAGGTGATCATTACAGCACCTGCAGAGGGAGAAGATTTAACCATTGTCTTGGGAGTGAATGAGTATATGTACGATCCCAAGAAACATCATGTCATCTCGAATGCATCGTGTACGACGAATGGTCTTGCCCCAGCGGTTAAAGTCGTTCATGACAAGTATAAAATCGTCCGTGGGTTTATGACTACTATCCATGCCTATACCAACGATCAGAAAATATTGGATCTTCCACATAGTGATCTGCGCCGTGCCCGTGCAGCTGCTCTCAATATTATTCCCACGACGACTGGTGCTGCCAAAGCGATCAGCCTGGTCATACCAGATCTAATAGGTAAGATGGATGGGTATGCATTACGCGTCCCGACCCCGACAGTATCAGTGATCGACCTGACAGTCGAATTGGAAACCAGCACTACCACTGAGGAATTACGCCAGTCTTTCCGCGATGCTGCAGCTGGTCCATTGAAAGGCATCCTTCAAGCGGTTGATGAGCCTTTGGTCAGCACTGATTATAGGGGCGATCCCCATAGCTCTTCAGTGGATCTACCGTTTACCATGGTGCTCGGCAAGGAAAAGAACAATTTCGCCAAGATTGTTGCCTGGTATGACAATGAATGGGGTTATTCCGTTCGCACTGCTGATTTAGCAGCCTTATTGGCAAAAAACTTATAATAAAATAAAGGAATGCGGATGGCTGAAAGTTCCATCCGCATTCTTTATATTTATGGAGGGAATATGTTCAATAAGAAATCCATTACAGATATCGACGTGAAGGGAAAACGAGTCTTGGTGCGGGTGGATTATAACGTTCCAATTACCGACGGCAAAGTAGTAGATGATACGCGTATCGTGGCAGCCATGCCGACATTAAATTACCTGTTGGATCATGGTGCTGCCGTGATCCTATTTTCTCATCTTGGTCGTCCCAAAGTTGGGCCTGACCCGAAATTCTCTTTACGACCTGTCGCTGCACATTTGAGCGGACTTCTGGGCAAACCAGTAGCATTTGCTGATGATTGTGTTGGGACTGTGGCAGAAGCAGCTTCCAAGGCACTCAAACCTGGTGAGGTATTGGTGCTAGAAAATACCCGCTTTCATCCTGAAGAGGAGAAAAATGATCCTGACCTCGCCAAGAAGATGGCTTCTTTGGCAGATGTTTATGTCAATGATGCGTTTGGTTCCGCTCACCGAGCCCATGCTTCCACCGAAGGCGTAGCACACTACTTACCAGCAGTGGCAGGATTTCTAATGGAAAAAGAAATTCAATATCTTGGCCAGGCGATTGCCAACCCAAAACGTCCTTTCATTGCCATATTAGGCGGGGCGAAGATCAGCGATAAGATCGGTGTCATCCGTAATCTGCTGACCAAATCTGACCAGATTTTGATTGGTGGTGGGATGGCTAATACCTTTTTCAAAGCACAAGGATATCCAATTGGAGATTCGTTGTGCGAAGATGAGGCATTGGATACTGCACGGCAGCTTCTAAAATCAGGTGTCACACACTTACGCCTGCCAGTTGATGTGGTAATCGGTGACCGATTTGAGGCTGAAGCGGAAAAGAAGGTCATGGCTATGGGACCTGTACCAGATGGATGGCGCATCCTGGATATCGGCCCAGCAACGGTCAACAACTTTGGAAAAGCTCTATCTACTGCAGGGACAATTGTGTGGAATGGTCCGATGGGTGTTTTTGAATTCCCGCGTTTCGCTGAAGGGACGATAGGAGTAGCAAAGGCTGTAGCTGCGAGTAAAGCGATTTCCATCATCGGTGGAGGTGATTCAGTTTCAGCCATCAATCAGGCTGGCCTGGCAGATCGGATCACTCACATTTCAACTGGCGGAGGTGCTTCACTTGAGATGTTGGAGGGACTGGACTTACCAGGGTTGGCAGCATTACAGGATAAATAAAAGGATAAATTGCATCTCCCCAGCACAACAATAGCTTGGGGAGGTGCATATTTACGTTTTGAAAGATAAATCCCTTTTATTACATACTGGTTGAAGGTAATATTGCTGTAGAACACTAAGAATCACTAAATGATCCAGCCAAGTGATTTATGGATAATGCTATAGATATTTAATTGAGATGCGTCTATGAGGTGATTATGCGTCGTCCGTTTGTTGCAGGAAATTGGAAAATGTTTAAAACCGTGTCAGAAGCCCGTCTTTTGATAACTGAGTTACTGCCAGGTCTTACCGCTATACAAGGGGTCGAAATTGTCCTTTGCCCTCCTTTTACCTCGATTTTGCCAGTAGCAGCATTATTGGAAGGGACTGCCATTGGCGTAGGTGCCCAAAATATGCATTGGGAGGCTTCGGGTGCATATACAGGTGAAATTGCTCCACCCATGTTAGCTGAGTTCTGTAAGTATGTAATCTTAGGGCACTCCGAGCGGCGAGCATATTTTGGAGAGACTGATGCCAGTGTTAACCGGAAAGTTAAAGCAGCCATAGAACATGAACTCGTGCCCATTATGTGTGTGGGCGAGACGCTTGCTGAAAATGAAGCTGGGATCACACGCGAGGTTGTAACCAGACAGGTGAAAGATGGCCTGAATGGGGTCGAGGCTCAATCCATCGGATCATTGGTGATAGCGTATGAACCTGTATGGGCGATAGGGACAGGTCGGGCTGCTACGGCAGATGGAGCCAATGGTGTCATTGCTGATATTATTCGCGCGGAATTGGCTCAAATGTATGGTGATGAATTGGCTGAGATTGTGCGTATTTTATATGGAGGCTCGGTAAAAGCCAGCAATGCTGGAGAATTTTTCAGCTATCCTGACATTGATGGTGCGCTCGTTGGGGGAGCCAGCCTTAAGGCTTCGGAATTCATCCCGATCGTTAAAGCTGCTATCGGTTAATCTTGATGATTAATTGGGGTACATTTCTTTATCTATTACTATTGATGGTACCCCTGTCATATCTTCAGAGATTCCTGCAACGTGAAATTCAAGCCATTTTGTTATTGATTACCCGCCAGCCAGAAATATCAATGGCGTTATTTTCTTTGATGTTTCTACCAGGGGTGCTTTTGCATGAGGTCAGCCATTTTATAATGGCACACCTATTGGGTGTCAGGACGGGAAGATTTTCCATCATACCTAAAAAACTTGAAGGTGGCCGGATTCAGCTTGGATATGTTGAAACGGCCTCAAGTGATTTTTTTAGAGATGCGTTAATTGGGGTTACTCCATTGGTTACAGGGGGGATTTTTGTTGCATATGCAGGGGTATCTCGTCTGGGATTAAATACCATATGGGAGAACCTTACCCAAGGACAGATCAGTTCAATCAATTTGGCATTAAAATCCGTGGTTGACAAACCTGATTTCTGGTTATGGTTTTATCTTATCTTTGCTGTTAGCAGTACTATGATGCCTTCCTCATCGGACAGGAGAGCCTGGTTGCCGCTTATATCGGTGGTGGTGATCTTATTCGGATTGGTCCTTATTGTAGGTGTAGGACCTTGGATATTAACGAGATTTGGATCTGCTCTTAAAGCCGCATTGGATGCAATTACGATGGTTCTCGGCATCACCGTGTTAATCCATCTAATCCTGGTGCCACCAGCTTGGCTTATACGGAAGATTATTTCACGCATGGTAGGACTTCAGGTGGCATGAAGGAGTATAATCTTGAGAAATTTTGACTGACGAAATGGTCAGTAGGTAGTATTATTTAATAATTTCCATATGGCATTTAAGTGCCATGTCTTGGGTAATAAATAATTTATAGGAGACCCTAGTTATAAATGGCAGAACAGTGGTATGCATTACGCAGTAAGCCACGCAAAGAAGATGTCGTTTGGAAACAAGTTCGGCAGCGTGGATACGAGGTGTTCTATCCACGCCTGCGCGTCAACCCGATCAATCCACGATCTCGAAAATTCAGACCGTACTTTCCGGGTTACCTCTTTATTCGCACAGATATTGAAGTAGTAGGTTTGTCTACCTTTCAGTGGCTCCCCCATACAACTGGTTTGGTAAGTTTTGGCGGAGAGCCATCACCGGTCCCAGATAATTTGATTTATGCCATAATGCGCAGGGTCGAGGAAATTGTTGAAGCTGGTGGAGAGGTTTTCGACGACTTGCATAAAGGTGATGTTGTGCGGATTAATTTTGGTCCTTTTGAAGGGTATGAAGCAATTTTTGATACCCGTCTTTCCGGAACTGAACGGGTCAGGGTATTGTTACAGTTTTTGAGTGACCGTTATGTCCCAATCGAACTGGAAGCAGGTCATCTCCAACCGAAAAAGCACTCCAAATAAGTTGAGGATCATCCTGATTGAGTGGTGGATTATTAGAGAATATTTAGAACCCAACACAATAAAAAACGATTACTGGTAATTTTTAACTATTCTTTGTCAATCATAACTACTTAAAGAGTGTGATTATTATGCCTATAAGTTACAGCAGTAAATTATATAATTAGAATATATGCCATCAATTCTAATTGTTTGCTCCGCCAATATTTGCCGATCTCCTATCGCAGAGGCAATCTTAAAGCGATTGGTTGCTGATCGACCAGATGCTGATCAGTGGCATATCGAATCAGCCGGCACCTGGGCAAATTATGGTTCGCCCGCAGCGATGCTATCGCAATTTGTTGTGCAAAAAATGGGGTTGGATATCAGCACCCATCAATCCCGACCTGCCACTTTAGAGCTTGTGCAGCAATTTGATCTAATCCTCACCATGGAAGATCAGCAAAAGGAGGGCTTGGCGCTTCAATTTAAACCATATGCCGATCGAATCTTCATGATCAGTGAAATGATTGGAAGGGTGGAAGATATTCCGGACCCGATTGGAGGTGAGCTGGTGGATTATCAGGAAACAGCCCGGGTGCTTGAACGGTTCCTGTCGGATGGGTTGGATCGAATTTATCAGCTTGCAGTCCTGCATCATCAATAAATATCCAAAATATCTCAAGCAAATGTCGTGAAGATTGATGCTACCAGAATTTTGTTCCATAGAGACCATGGCAGGGTACAGAGCAATTTGATAAACCTTTTTATGTAGATGTAATTGGACAATGACACATTGAGAGAATGATAAAATTTAGGCTAACCATGTTTCGATAATCCATATTCTCAAGTGATATACTTTTAGCAACTTTTTTCAACAGTCGGGGTTCTTTTTTGTAGAACTCCCACCGGTAAGAGTGATTGATTGTCAAATATTGGTGATGAGATAAACCTTAACCGGGCAATTCAGGGAGATCATGAAGCATTCGGCATCCTATATGAACAGTATGTCGAACGGATCTTTAATTACGTCTATTATCGTACAGGAAACCAACACGATGCGGAAGATTTAACCGCCAAGGTTTTCTTTCGTGCCATGCGAAGAATCCCTCAATACCAGGAAAGAGGCTTGCCGGTAACAGCATGGCTGTACCGGATTGCGCATAACCTGGTTGCAAACTGGCACCGTGATCGTGGTAGGCGTCCTGAAATATCGTTGGATGAGGGATATGCTTCGATACCGCATTCTGAGCACCCTGAAGTTACTCTGCTCCAATTGGAGGAGCAGGACCATTTGTTACGGATCATGCGGGACCTGCCCCCTGAGCGGCAGCAGTTGATCATCCTCAAGTTTGTCGAGCATATGTCGAATGCTGAAATTGGTCAAATTATGGGTAGGACCGAGGGGGCTGTAAAAAGCCTATATCATCGGACTCTCCTTGCCCTTCGTGTTAATATGGATACTGTATCCAAAGAGGAGAAATTAGATAGCAAAGGAACAATCTGATGTTAAAAATAGTTATGGATAGTGCGGGTGAGATCCCGCAAGGTTGGCGATCGGAATATGATGTTGAAGTCATACCGGTAAATATCCAATTTGAAAATAAAACTTACCAGCAGGGAGTCGACCTGAGTGATGATGATTTTTATCAGATAGCAGATTCAACCGGTGTCATTCCAAAGACATCGCAACCAACCCCCCAACAATTCGTGGATTTTTATAAACGGATTGCACAGGCAAGTGATACGATATTATCTTTACACGTGACCAGCAAATTATCAGGTACGTTTAATTCCGCAGTCTTGGCAGCGCAAGAATTGAAGAATAAGCTTAACATCATACCCTATGACACCGGGTCGGGTTCCGCGGCCGTGGGTTTCATGTGCAAGGAAGCTCGCCAGCTTGAAAGAGCGGGAGCAACCTTACAGGCAATATTAGCTCGCATGGATATGATTCGCCAAAATATAAACGTCGTCCTGACTTTGGACACCCTTGAATATGCCCGGCGAAGTGGGCGTGTGAAAGCATTGCCAGCAGCACTGGCAGCTTTAGTGAAAATTAAGCCAGTCATTATATTAAAAGATGGTGCATTGGATATGAGAGAGGTAGTTAGGACACGCCAAAGATCGATTAACCGGGTGTTGGAGATCATTCATCAACGGGTGGATAATCGTCTAGTGAATGTAGCAGTCGTTCATTCACGTTCAATAGAGGCTGCCAAATTACTTTTGCAGAAAGTGAATGAAACCTTACGCGTTAATGAAGCGATATTATCAGATTTATCGATTGGAGTAGCAGCAAATTTAGGACCAGGCACGATTGGAATCGTCGCCTATGCGGTCGCATAAATAAAAAGAGGGAAAATGTTCGATTTTATGATAAATAAAAGGGAAAAGATTAAAAGAGATCTGCTGGATATTGAATCAATATTACAGTCCAGCCTCAAGCCGGTCTCACCTCGACCAGAATTCATTCAAAATTTGCATCGAGGCCTGATGGAATATACTTTCCCTCAATCAGAATCATCTGATTTTGACTTAAGAAAGGCGATAATATTCGCTTCGTTAGGCCTCGTAAGCATGGTATTCGTTATTTCGTTGTGGATACGATTGATCGTGGTGATTATCAGTACATTGGGAATGATTCAATCCTCGAAGGGGAAAAAAGTCCCAGACTGATCGAACATATAGAAGAGTTCCTATACCTATTTGTTAGATATAAAATGAGCCGTATCGATAAGGATACGGCTTAGGTTTTTTCCAAGAAAATCATTCTTCTGCGCGTAAACCAGGAGCTAGATATTGAATGTGCTTGTATGATTTTACCTGCTCACCAACATTATCCTTCATGATGTTGCCGGATACATGCATCAGGGTGTCACTAAAATCGACATCGATTCCCATACTTGCCAGACATGGGAAATGATGATGAGCCATGCCAGCTTCAAACTCAGCTTCGTCAGCGGATACCCCAATTAATTTTTGGGCTACATAGTGTGCACATCCACACATTGTGTCACGCTTTACATCCACTGATATTATTTTCTGACTTTGAGGATCAACCGCAATAGAAAATTCTGGTTTCCCAAAATACCGGGCAAACTCAGCGATTAGAGGGCTGTTGTGCTGCAGTCGCTGTCGTCGAGTCACCCAATAATCCGTTTCAGTCAGAGAACAGAGAGGTTTGGGTGTCGCACAGGCAACATTCATTTGATCCAACCATCCGCGTAATTGACGTGCCAAACCGCGCGGAAGACAATTTTCATTATCCACAACAGCGATTACTGCCTTCGCTCCAGTCAATTTAGCAATATCGGGGATAAGCTCGGCTACACCTTTATGTTCAGCGAAAGAAAGGATAAGATCGGTTGGTGGGAGCTCAACAGGCAGAAAATCTTCGGGGTAATCAATAACCATTGGGAAAAAAACAGGTGCTCTCCATTGGTTAATTACCCAATGAGATGGGGCACATTGGGCAATGTTGGATAGATGCCTGTTGCCATAATCACTGTTGATGATCGCAAGTATGCGCATAGTCATCCGGTATCATTTATTATCAAGTTCTCTTTTAACCAAATCACATCACTAATCAAGTCTGCCTTTACCGGTAAATTATGATTCAGGTTCACCTTTATAAGAAAATGCCTGGCTACCTCTTTATGTTTTTTGTCCACATTTGGTAAGGTAATAAATAACGATAGGCGATCGTAGGCACTATTGCTCATGCTAGAATAGCCAAGTTGATTGAGATATTCACCTATTATGATCCCAGCTGCACGACGTGCACACACGCGTGCCATGCCTTCATTACCATCTGAGCGAGCCAAGAGGGCACGCTCGATCTCATTCTTATATTCGACCTTCCATAGGATCTTTGAATTCACGGACAGATTTTACCATTCCTTGACCGCTTCACCTTCAATGATACAATGATTTAGATGAATATTACATTAGCCTTAAGTGGTGGTGGGGTTAAGGGTTTTGCTCACATTGGTGTATTACGGGTCTTGGAGATGGAAGGATTTCGTATCCGAGGGGTAGCTGGGACAAGTGCGGGTGGTCTGGTAGGGGCACTTTATGCTGCTGGCTACTCTCCGGACGAGATGGAAGCTCGCTTACGGGATATTGACCAAGGGAATTTATTCTCTCGGATGCACGGGGACGGCCCATCTTTACTCGGGTTAGCTGGAGTAACAGCTATATTAAGTGAGCTGCTTGGAGATCGCACATTTGACGATTCACGCCTCCCTTTAGCTCTGACAGCTACAGATTTAACCTCAGGATTACCAGTTGTCATCAAGCAGGGCCGATTAATCGATGCAGTTTTAGCTACCAGCGCTGCTCCTGGGGTCTTTCCAGCGAAATCAATGGGTGGGCATATGTTGGTGGATGGAGGGGTGACAAATCCCATCCCTGTGGCAGAAGCACGTTCTTTGTATCCGCATGGACCTGTGGTGGCGATAGTACTTTCACCACCCTTAGGATGGCAGAAAGTTGCGAATAATGAGATTGCAGAAACTATCCCTGTCCTAATGACAAACCTTCCACTGGTATATCGATTGGCTGGCAGGTTACGCCTGACTCAGGCATTTAATTTATTTATCCATTCCATGGACCTGTCTGGATTGATGTTGCTGGACAAGCAACTCAAATTGGAGAAGCCCGAGGTGGTTATCCGTCCTGAACTGGGTCCGATCGGTATTATTGATCGAGTGGATATAACAGAGGTGATCAAATCCGGCGAGCTGGCTACTTTAGAATCAGTACCCGATATTCGTAACGAAGCGAGCTGGCAATATCGATTAAGGCGTAAACTCACGTCTATAATTTCACCCTAGTGAAGCATTTCCCGTAAGCTGTAACTTGCGTCGATATGCCAGACAGACGAAAGTTCGCTTAGTCATCGGTTCTATTCTCCTCTTACTCATGGTCGGTGATAGATCGATCTACCTGCTACGGGCGGGGAGTGGCTATTGTGGGACTTATCTGTATAATTGGTGGTTTAAGACCGATAATAGTGATATTCTTTGTATTATGGTTCATCGATTGGATTGTCAAGACTAACATTCCAGATTAGTAAGGTAGCAATGTCGGAGGAAGCAGGAATTTTCTCGATCAATAACTGGGTGATGCGATTTCATCGACCAGAGGGTGTAGGTCCCTTTCCTGTATTATTGCTGCTTCACGGTTGGACGGGTGATGAAAATTCGATGTGGGTATTCGCACCGCGTTTACTCAAGAATTCTTTGATGGTTGCGCCAAGAGGTTTATTCTCTACCGTGGGTAGTGGATACAGCTGGCACCCGGAGATATCTAAACCCTGGCCGTGGGTAAACGATTTTATACCCGCAGTGGAAAAATTATTTGATACGATATCCAGTAAAAATCTTCCTGAAGGTGATTTCTCAGAACTTCACATAGTAGGCTTCAGCCAGGGGGCAGCTTTAGCCTACACGATGGCGATCTTGTATCCGGAGCGAATTGCAAGCTTAGCGGGTTTATCAGGGTTCCTACCCGACGGTGCATCCGCCTGGATGGGAAATGAACTGTTGAAAGGAATGCCTATTTTCGTTGCCCATGGAACCGAGGATGAGCGGGTTCCAATTGAGCGTGCAAGGATGGGTGTGGATCTTTTACAGAAGAGTGGCGCAGCAGTTACCTATTGTGAGGACAATGTTGGGCATAAATTAAGTGCAAAATGCTTCCGTGGATTGGAAGCATTTTATGAGCGAGTTAATTGCTAGACCTACGTGCAACCTGTTAGAGAATTGAGTCCATCATACCCGCTACGGCTTGATAAACTGGTGAATCATTTCCCAGCTCAACCAGCGGTGTTCCACTGAATTCAAAGTTACTTAATTCTTCATCGGTGGAGACGGTACCCAACAGTGGGATATCCAGCTTATTTATTTCCGCTTGCAGCACAGGTGGAAGCGACCCCGGCAATCGATTGATGATCAAGTAGGCGTGCTCAATCTGGATGTCCAGCTCATTACGAAAAGAGGCGATTCGCTCGGCTGCAACAATACCGCGTTGGGTCGGATCACTGACGATCAACAAATGCTGCACATCACGTGTTGTGCGCCGACTTAGATGCTCCATACCTGCTTCGTTATCTATCACAATATAACGGTAGTTCTTACTGATGGAATCAATTACCTCCCGCAAGTTATGATTCACTGCGCAATAGCAGCCTGTCCCTTCAGACCGGCCCATGGCGATCAGATCAAATGCTTCACCTTCTGAAAGCGACGCCCTGATCTTAAGATCCAAATAATCGTGTTTGGATATACCACCTGGAAGTGAACCCATAGCAGCCCCCCCACCGACGATTGAGCTTTTTACCTGCGCCAGCATGTCCTCCCGGATATCACCCACGGTCCAATCCAAATCTAGCCCAAGCACCATATTCAGGTTACTGCTTGGATCCGCATCGATGGCGAGGACCGGACCAGGTTTGTTTTGAACCAGATATTTAATCACCATCCCCGCGATGGTGGTTTTACCAACCCCTCCCTTACCGGCAAGGGCGATAGTAATCGTCATTCAACCAGACCTTTTACCAGCTGGGCATCCAGCTCTTTCACCATTAACTCTGCAGCTTGTCGTAAAGCAGGGACGTGATCATACACCGGTACACCTAACCGATCAGCTTCTTGAACACGTAGTTCTGCAGGCATAAAGCCTAATACAGGCAATCCGGGTGTTTCAGTCTCAAGAAAAACCTTTTCTTCGTTATTCCGCACTTTGTTACCCACCAACCAGCATCGGGTGAGTCCGATGTCATTCGCCAGCTGCTTGATCTGTCTGGCAGTTCCCAAGCTTCGCCGGGTGGGTTCGACCACAATGAGCATGGCGTCTACAAAATCCACTGTTGCTCTTCCAAGGTGTTCCACTCCTGCGTACATATCCAGGATCAGCACATCATCTTTGCGAAAGAGCAGGTGAGTAAAAAGTGTCTTAAGCATGGCAGCTTCAGGGCAGATGCAGCCTGAACCTCCCGTGTCCACTGAACCCATTTCCAGCAGTCGAACACCTTTGTGAATCACACTGAATCGCTCGGGGATATCATCCACACGCGGATTAAGGGTGAAGAATCCGCCGATCGTCCCTGGTTTGGCACCGGTTCGTTCCTCGATCAAGGCATCCATCTCTGCAATGGGATGCAGTTGGGCTCGCAATTCAGAAGGAAAGCCCAATGCACCCGCCAGACAAGGAGATGGGTCCGCATCTGCTACAAGTACCTGGCGACCTGCATCAGCATATACCTGTGCCAGCAGAGCTGCCAGGGTTGTCTTACCTACACCACCTTTACCACTTATTGCTAGTTTCATTTAGTCACCATAATAATAAAAGTGCCGAGAATTATAACCCATTAGGGAGATTCTCAGGCTTAACTAACCCCCTTCTTACAGCTTCATCTCTCAATACGAGAAGGATTTTTTTCAGATCAAGCTGACGCGCGCAGGCATCGTGCGCTGTACGTAGTACTTCATCTGACCATACTGTTCGGGAAGTGAGCACTTCCTCGTCATTCATAATGACAAGTTGAATCAGGCTATCCAGAGGGATATCCTGGTCGAGGCTGAGTTCAGTATTGCACAGCTGGCAGCCACGACAGCGTTGTACATCCTGCCCCGTTTTAGTTAATATCAACCTGCGTAAAGACATTCGAATTATTTACCAATAAAAATTAATCAAACATTACGTATAACCAAGCTATGCTTTGGGAGGCGGGGCTGCAGGAGGTGTGAAGTCGGGGGGTAATATGCCTGCTTCTGTAATGATGCGAGGCACGATCTCTTCCCAGCCAACTGCCATCAAATGAATCCCATTGACACCTTTCTTATTCTTTACGGCATCAATCAGTTCAAGTGCGATTTGAACACCTTCTTCTTCGGCTTTGTCTCCAGCGGCTTCCATGCGCTTGACGAGCTTCTCAGGAATGGTAACCCCTGGGACTTCTTCATTCATATAATTAGCTACTTTCAAGCTTTTCAGTGGGGTAATTCCGATGAGGATAAATACTTTTTCAAGGATACCGCGCTTCTCCAATGCTTCAAGCCAGTCATCCAGCTTTTCGGGGTCATAAACCAGGTTGGTCTGGAAGAATTGTGCCCCGGCATTTACTTTCTTATGCTCACGGATGGCCTGGATGCGTGGCTCGGATGCGTAGGGAGAGCCCGCGGCACCCAGGAAATACTTGGGCGGGAACTTGATCTGCCGCCCATCCATATAGATCGCTTCATCACGCATCCGACGCAAGATCCATAGCATGTGGATCGAGTCCATGTCGAGGATGTCCATCTTCCCTTTCGGGACGCTGGACATCTCCATGCTGTCTCCCGACAGGCAAAGAATATTCCGTACTCCCAGGGCATTCGAGCCCAACACCTCTGCCTGCAAGCCAATGCGCGTACGATCGCGGGCTGCGATCTGCATTACAGGTTCCGCTCCTGCTTGTATCGTGAGCGTGCTGCATGCCCACGAAGACATGCGTGGGGAGGCGGAGGGGCAATCGGTGAAGTTGATTGCTGCCACGTAGGGCTTGACGATCTCGATGTTTTTCAGAAGCTTATTGGTGGCAACCGTCATCGGTGGAGCGACTTCCGCTGTTACCACGAACTCGCCTGCCTTCAGGCGTTTTTCAAGATTTGAGATGGGCTCAGTATAAGCAGGTGGATGGTAATTCGCATCACCATTCCACCATTCAGGTTGGCGAACAGGGCGAAAGACTGAGCTCCAGGCTTCTGAGCGCTTCTTGGCATCACCGGATAATAAGCCGCCAAAGAAGTTTTTCCCGCCTACTTTTTGGATTTGATGATATACATCAGCCCAGGTTTCACCTCCGGTTTTATCCCAATCTAAGGGAGGAAGGACTTCCAATAACATCTCCTGCCGTCCCATCCTAAAAGCGCGGTCGTAGATTTTATACCACACACATGGCCGGGTTTTATCGACATAACAGTATTCGGTCGTAGAACCACCACAAGGACCGTTTCGTTCACCCTTTGGGCATTCCATTGGACAGATAAAGGCAGTTTCCTGTAATAAACAATTCCCGCACATGCGACATCCAAACATTGGTCCCTTGACAACCCTTTCGACTGACTCAAGCACGCGGGTGCCAAATGGCTCTCGTTTAAATGGGTAGTAAGGTGGCTGCCATCTTCTGGCAGGGGTAAATCCGGGCATAGTCGACCTCCATCATGGCGATATGATTTTGGGCGGGGAGTGGTGAAGTAACCACTCCCCGTTTGGATCTAATTTAAAGTAATGGGAGCAAATATTCGTACGCGCTCAACGTAGCTTTGGCTCCCTCACCGACTGCGACCAGCACCTGCTCTGCATAAGTGTTGGTTACATCACCCGCAGCAAAAATACCGGGTACACTGGTGTGGTTTCCACAATCTATGATGATGCGCTTCTGCTCATCCAATGCTACAAAATCAGCAACGATCTGTGAGTTAGGTACCAATGCCATCTCTACAAAGGTTCCATCTGCCTGAAGCTCGCTGGTCTTGCCTTTCTTGTCCTTAATGATCAAGCTTTTGGCATAGTCGTCACCTTTGACTTCCACGACCTGGTGACCTTCCAGGATGGTGACGTTGGGTGCAACCTTCAATTTTTCATTCACGTTAGTTACCGTGAGTTTATCGGCCGGGCAGATTAGAGTTACATGCTTGGCAACCGTAGCGAGCTCGGCAGTTGACCTCTGAGCCAGGTCTCCATCTCCGATGACAACCGTCGATTTATCGATGAATAACGGAGCATAGCTAAGGGCCGAGTAACAGAGCCCGCGCATGATGAACTCTTTCTCACCCGGTACGTTCAAGAGCTGTTGCCGGGTGCCTGTGGCGATGATAACGGCTTTGGTTTGCAGGTCACCACCACCCCGTGTCTTGACGATGAAATCTTTTTCATGGCGAACGATTTTATCCGCTGGTTCCATATGGCGGGCAAATTCAAGGTACTCAAGCTCGCTCTTGAATTTATTGACAATTTCCAAGCCTTTGATGACCTGGTAATCTTCCACCCAGGGTAAGGCGAGGCGAAAATTGGTCTTCCCACCCAGGTCTTTCGTAATGAGCAAGACATTTAAGCGCTTACGGATCGCATAAATCGTTGCAGTCAATCCCGCAGGTCCACCACCGACGACAATTAGATCGTACATAGTTCACCTCGTTGATATCCTCTCTTTTTACACAGGGGGTTTGCCAATGAAGCCATCTTTCATCATCATTTGGGTCAGGTTGCGAGATCGCCCGATGATGTCGGTTGCGTTCTTGAATTCCTCTTCGTAGGTCGTCTGTATACGTGCCAACCCTTGTTCCTGGGCTTTCACGGCTACTGCAGCGGCCTCGCGCGGGAACACTTCCCAATCATCCATGTTGGGTAAAATGTGCTCGTTAGTGAGGTTTGATCCAACATGATCTGCCAGGGCCTTTGCCGCGGCAAAGCACATATCATCTGTGATGGTACGGGCACGCACATCCAGTGTTCCACGGAAGATACCTGGGAATCCAAGCGAATTATTAACCTGGTTATCAAAATCTGAGCGACCCGTCGCGACAACAACTGCACCTGCGGCTTTTGCTTCCCATGGCCATATCTCCGGGACGGGGTTGGCACAGGCAAACACAACCGCATCTTTTGCCATCGTTTCAATCCATTCTGGAAGGATCACACCTGGACCAGAGCGGGAGAGGGCAACGACGACATCAGAACCTTTGATTGCGTCAGGTATATTCCCTTCGCGGTTTTCAAGATTGGTTATCTGGCATAATTTCCATTTATCCACATATTCGGCTTTCCGCATTTCAAGGTCCTTGCGACGCTTACCAAGGATGCCTTTGCTATCCACCATCAAGCAATTAGCCGGGTTCACTCCCCAGCTGAAAATCAAACGTGAGATCGCTACGTTGGAGGCCCCAACCCCAATGAAGGTAACTTTCACTTTTTCTTTGTCTTTTCCAACCACCTTGAGGGCATTGATCAATCCAGCCAGGGTAACAGTAGCTGTCCCTTGCTGGTCATCGTGCCAGATGGGGATCTCTGCTTTTTCACGCAGGGTATCCAATATATAAAAGCATTTTGGATTAGAGATATCTTCCAGGTTTACCCCACCGAACCCTGGCTGGAGCATCAAGGTAGTATTGATGATGGCATCCGGATCTTTTGTATCAAGCATGATGGCGACCCCATCGACGCCACCGAGATACTTGTAGAGTAAGGCTTTACCTTCCATGACGGGCAAACCAGCCTTTGGACCAATATCACCCAAACCGAGCACACGCGTGCCATCGCTGACCACAATGACGGTATTCCATTTATTGGTATATTCGTACACCTTCTCTGGGTCAGCTTCGATTGCGCGACAAGGGGCTGCGACACCCGGCGTATACCAAATCGCAAAATCGTTAAAATCCCGCACGCAGCATTTTAGGGTAGTCTCGACTTTCCCTTTGTAGAAAGGGTGCAAGACCATCGCATCTGCTGCGGGTTTTTTCGCTTTTGCCAGAAGTTCTTCGATAGTCACTTGATTTTGATTCGTCATAAATATTCTCCTATTGTTGTAAATAGCCATCAGCGTAGATGACTTTATTGAGCAGAATTTGGATCGTTTTCCAGATGGCTACTTGCTCTGGGTCCTTCATATCCACATCTTCAAGTTGCGGTTCTTCCATCGCAGCAATGCGATCGGCGATTTTAAGGTAAAAGCGCCCTACTGGTGTACTGGCATCGCGTTGTTCAATAATACGGATGACCTCGTTTTGCTCTTTATCAAGAGGATCCGCGATCATCATATTCATGCCAACTCCCATCAGCATGGCACAATAAACTCGATTGATCAATGGTCGACCTTCGCGAGGTACAGCATTGGACACGTTTGATAATCCTACAGAGATTGTCGGTGGCGGATCCCATGCGAATTGAAGCGTGCGGATAGCCTCGATGAGGTGAGGGCAATATTGCTGGCAGCCTGAGACAGTCAACACCAACGGGTCAATGATCAGATTTTCCATAGGGTAATCAATTTCCATCATGCGCGGGATGAGTTTCTCAAGCGCAATATTGACACGCTCATCCGCCGTTACTGGAACCCCACTAGTCGACATGGTCAGTGCAATCAGGCGAGCGTTGTATTGCTTTGCCAGTAAGGGCACTTTTTCCAATCGTTCTGGCTCATCGGAAACGGAGTTGATGATTGGCTGTGCTTTGGAGACTGTCTTCAGAGCAGCTTCGACACCCAGGATATTGATCGTGTCAATGGAAAGCGGTACATCCACGACCGCTTCTACAGTCTTGACGATCCAGGGGAACATATCCATCCAATCAACTTTGCGTGGGCCCAAATTTAGGTCCAATGCCTGCGCACCAGCTTCCACTTGTTTTACAGCCAGCTCTTGAAAGAATTTCGCATCTTTCACTTTTACGGCTTCTTTCACTTTATCTGAAAGAATATGGATGTTTTCACCGATGATGTACATTTGACCTCCTTAGACTTTGGTTGTTTAGGTTATGGTTTTATTTTCGACTGCAGCTGCAACGCTTGGAAAACTGGATAAATTGGTATGGGGAAGGAACATTGCCGACATAAATGCATCATAAAAAGTGTTATCAGCTGACAGTTCTATATATGTCATTTGTGCAGCGATATCTCTGATGCGATCGCGATTACGCCAATCCAACAGTGCCAAATATGCACCTTGTACAGAGGTATTGCCCAGAAATTTGAAACGATCCCAGGGCATATCGGGGAGCAACCCGATTTGTACAGCTTTTTCTACGTTGATATATTTGCCGAAAGAGCCACCGATCAGGATTTGTTCCACCATTTCCAGTGGTACGCCAACACTCTGCGCCAATACAGTGAAACCTGCATAAATCGCCGCTTTAGCGCGCTTCAGGTTATCAATATCGACATTGTTGATGGCGATATCCTTTCCACTCTCAGTCTCGCTTCCCCACGCGATCACATACTCAGCACCGTGCTCGCCTTCTCTAATTCTGTGATTGATTCCAGCGAGAGCTAAATTTATTGTTCCACCTTTATCCACAACACCTGTCAGGAACATCTCAGCTAGTAATGAGATTAACCCACTTCCACAAATGCCGCGTGGTTTACTATTACCAATGACTCGATAAGTGGGCTCATATGGATGGGAAGATCCTTCTCCTGAAATCCAACATTCTTCGATCGCACCTTTGGTTGCCCGCATGCCAAAGAGTACGCCAGCGCCCTCAAAAGCTGGTCCGGCAGAGCAAGCACAGGTGACCAACCATTCACGGCTTCCAAGAACAGTCTCCCCATTGGTACCAACATCCAGGAACAAGCTAAGCTTATCGGTTTCATCCATCCTGCATGCCAGGACACCTGCACTAATATCAGCCCCGACATAACTGGCAACACCGGGTAAGCAATCGACTGACGCTTCGGGGTTAATTGCCAGACCGATCGTCCCCGCAGTAATTATGGGTGGCTGGTTGACTGCTGTAATAAATGGAGTCAATCGAATGCTGGATGCTGGGATCCCTAAAAACAAGTGGACCATGGTGCTGTTTCCAGCTACAGTGGCTTTAACGATGTCCGGTGGTTTGGTATTGGTTCGTTTGCAGGCCTGACCAATCAGCTGGTTGATGGTATCAAGCACGCGATTCTGCAACTCTTCACGTCCACCATTTTTACTGGAGAAGATAATGCGCGAAATCACATCTTCACCACGGCTAATCTGACCGTTGTATTCTGACACCTGGGCTTCTACTTTACCAGTGATCAGATCGACCAGCCAGACGGTTACCGTGGTTGTGCCAATATCAATGGCAAGTCCGTACAGCGGGTCATCTTCCGGCACGAGGTCCGGGATCAACATTACTAAGCGTTCATCGGTCCTACTACCATCGATCTCCACATGTGCATCGGTGATGGCTGTAATCTGCCAGTTGTTTTCACGCAAATTCGTGCCCAAAGTTTGCAACAAATTGAGTGATATGCTGATATTTTCAATTTGGGCTTTCTGGCGGAGGGCAGTCTTTAGACGACTCCAATCATCTGTCTGGTCATCTAAACGGGGAGGGGAAAGTTGTAGGCTGGTTCGGCGGACGGTTTGAGCGTAGATGGGATCATAATCCGGTGGAACCGAGACTTCAATCGCAGTTCGATCCGTTGTTAATCGCCGTTCAATTTTTTCTTGAGGTGGGACTGTGACAGAGACATCACCTTCAACAACCGACTGGCACGCCAGTGCAAATCCATGAGCTACATCTTCCGTGCTCAGGCGTAAGGAACTGCGCCGGCGTACATCACCATGGGTAACCTGGACTGCACAGCGACCACAGCGACCTTGTCCACCACAAGGTTGGCCAATATCCACACCAGCCAGGCGCGCTGCCTCACTAAGCAATGTGCCTGTAGGAACGCGCACTGGCTTTTTTGTGACATCAAAGGTCACTATGTGTTCAGTCATGAAGGTTATTTTCTGCCGTTTTCGATTCCAACATCATTGATATCAGTAAATATCGATATCAAAAGATGGTCTTATAGTGCCTGCTTCATGAAAGCAGGTAAATCGACTGCTTCACGCGGACCAACCCGGATTTCCCAATCAGGTAATTCACCTTCGAGCTCACCAGATAGGACCGCGACATGACCGGGTAAGACCACGCGCTTTCGGGAGACTTTATCAGCGACATTGAAACCCTTGATAGCCTTTGCGATTCTCTCTGCATCGAATTTCCCCGCAGCCCAGGCAGTTAATACGCTCATGCCTTCAGCATCCGTCACTAACAGCCAGGCTGGCAAGCCTGAGCCTTCAACCTCATTGGCAACGCTGAAATAGGTAATGCTGAAGTTAGTGGTGACCAATACTGGATCTTCTGGTTTTGGACCATTGATTTCATAGACACCAGGTTGTACCTGAATGGGTTTTTGTGGATCGGTATAGATGTTCTGACGCAAGACCAGTAATGGGTATATCATAGCCGGGTTGAAATGATCCAAGACAATGAAACCTGCATACTTGCTAATGGCTTGTGCAGCATGCACAGCTTCCATACTTGGGTCTCCCACATCGCCAGGAAAGGTGATCACTGGAAATCCAAGGGCACGGAAATTCTTTTTTACAGCCAGGCGACGAATGGTAGTGCCCATCGCTAGTCCTGCCCCCAGATCACGTCCACCTGGATCGATTACCAGGTCTTCAACGCCTTTAGCTTTGATTTTTTCAGTTAATTCAGCCATCTCAGCCAATGATCCGGCAATGACACCCAATGCGGTTTTACTTTCTTTTGCCAACTCTGCAAAGCTTTCCCAGTTCCTGGCGTCCGCGCCATAGATCAAGGGGGTTTCACCCGGCAAAACTCTCAGACCAGCCTTCGCCAGGTTGACATCCCTGGTCATTAAAATGATCGGACGTTTACTGGCTGAACGGACAGCTTGAATTGCAGCGCTGAAAGTGTTCGGATCTCCAGATGAGGAGGCTACCGCAAAACCATCCACGGTCAGATCCATCCCGACGTAATTGACCGCATAGGCGTTCGCTTCGCTGACCAATGATTTAATTGAGTCGGTTGCTTGATTATCATAGACCCGGATAAACAAGCCTGGTTTGTTATAAAAAGTTTTATCGTGCCTGAAGAGGACAACCTCATTTCCGGCTTTTGCCTCATAACCATTAGATTTGAGGGCGACAAGACGGATAGGTGGTGCAGCAGATTCTGCCAATTGTGTCTTCGCTTCAGGGGTGACGTACGGACAGGCAGATAGTTCAACTTGCTTGGCTGCCAACTTCATGGCGAAAGCTAAACAGGTTGGGTAACCACATTCCTTGCAATTGGTTTGGGGTAGTAATTTATAGATTTGAATGCCAGTCAGAGCCATATTCCATCTCCGTAGTTATCATATGATACTTTATCCATTGGATCAGGCAAGCGTATATGCTGCAGCCATTAAATCTGCAATCGCCGACTTGACCCGCCGGACGCTCTCAGCATGCCGTAGTACGACAATATCCGCGCCTGCTTCGATTAATGTCATCGCAGTCAACGTTTCCCAGTTGATTGAACGCTCCAACCAGTCACCCCAAGCTGCAGGTACACCAGCTTCAACTTTAGCTTCCTTGGTCTTCCAGGCTTCATAGCCCGGTGTAACAAGCATGGGGAGCTGGGTCATGGCATCGCCTTGTAAGGCGGCTTGCCTGAGTCGTTCCATGGCTGAGTAACCGTACTCAATCCCATATCCGAGGGCACCGGTGGTAGGATCCATCAGGACTCGATCGAGGGGCATCCCCATATCGCTGATCAAGATATTAAGCTGCTTGGCCAGGTTGACATCCATGGGCGAACGTGCATTCACCAGGTGCTCATTGGCCATAGCAGTCGCGATGATGGTGCGATAATTTTTATCTTCTGCAATGCCCAGGACCAGACGTTCCCCCTTAGTGGCTTCAGCGACAGGAACTAACAAGTTGTTATCAACCTCAGCTTGCCCAGGACCAAATACCATTAGAGGTAACCCGGTGGCAGCCAGGACATCTTTAACTACTTTGACGGCTGATTCTGGCGAAGTGGGTTTGCCATCTTTGTCTGTCAGAGACAGGGAGAGCTGGATCAGATCTGCACCTGCGGCTTCAGCAGCTTTTGCCCATTTTGCTGGGTCATTCACGTTTTCTCCCCAGGCACTCAAAAGCAATGCCGACCAATCATCTGGACGGTGGTCTTTAATTTCTATAGCCACCGCCGGGCAGTTGGGAACCTTGGTTTCAAAATGAAGGAAGGGTAGATTTTTTTCACCACCCACTGTGACAGTGGAGGTGCGCGTACCACCATTGGACACAGTCGCTCCGATGGTCACCGTACGGACAGTTCCAGGCCAGTTATCCTTAGGTATTTCAATAGGCATATGCAATACTCCTTTTTAAAATCTGATTAGACCTTAGAACATTGGCTCCATCGTTAAGGCAGGATGATTGTGTTCCGCCAACCAGTCCAGGAGCTCATCAACTGTAGTTACGTGTCGCTCATCAGCGATCTTTTCAAGCAAATCAGGATCACCTTCGCGTTCTACTACAACCTTGAATTCCTCCGCCATCATTTCTTTAAGTACACTACTCATCCAGACGATACGTTTGAAACCACCATCGGCTGAAATGAATTTGGGACTGGTGAGATAAAACTTGCCCACACCCATCACACCTGGGGTTTGTAAGCCACCACCTGCTATCCCAGCCAATGTGCTGAAAGTCATCCCCGCCGGGGTCATGCTGGGATCTTCACGGCTGACAACCATAATTCCGTTGGCTTCTGGGATGAGCATGCAGATACATTCAAAACACCCACAGGCAGTCATTGGGTTTTCCATGATCGAGTACATTGAAACTTCACTGACCACACCGTGCGAACCGACCACCGCGTATTCGTTGGTTCCAGTCCAGTAACCTTTCTTTGGATCAATCAACTTGCCCAGCTTGATTGGCTGGTTGGGTCCGGTGGGGTTGATACTGAAAGACGCTTTGCAGTCCAACCAGTTATATGCACCGCACAATCCCAAGCGTTCCGGGCTGACCACACAGACGTGGTTGGGAGCAAAGGATTGGCATAGGGTGCAGGAATAGAACTCCTCGACTTTATCGTCCGTTAAATCTGCCAGACGTTTGTTGCGGTAATCATAGGCGGTGCGTGCTTTTGCCAACCATTCCTCCACTTTTGGAGGGTCTGTATAGATTGTTACCTGAACTTTGTCCACTATGGCACCAAAATCACCGTGGAAACGTGCGTGCAGGATCTTACCGAAGTGCTCCAGGTTAAATCCTTTATCAGCCGCATTGTTAGAAATACGGATCCAGGCGATATCGCGTTGTCCAATATGCTGGATGCCCGAGGCTCCGTTGATAAAATAGTGGAACTGTCGTTCAAGCACAGGCTCGAAGTCTTTTTGCATCTGACGTCCAGCGACATGAGCGACGATGCCCATATCCATATACCCTTGTGGTGGGATATTCGAGAAGTCAGGCCCGATGATTTCTACTTTCCCATCCACCACGTCCTCAAGGTCAGCCATTTCGAGGTACTCAAAACAACGCGCATTCTTTCCACCGAATTCAATGCGCATGTCATTTCGGCGTACCACTTCACCTTCGAATGCTGAGCCATAAGGTACAGGAACGGGTACTTCGGTCAGTTTAAGTTTGACTCCACGCACCTCAATACATTTTTGCACCAGGCGTTCAGCGCGTTCTAAGTCATCTTTGCCTTCTATTTCTTCAAAGGGCATGCTGACCACATGTTCAAATGTAGTCACACCGGTGGGCAGGATTTCTGGGATGACGGTGTCAGCGATGACAGGGAAACCATAATTGATGGCTCCTGCGGCTGAAGCATACTTGAGGTCATCCACTTCGCCCAATGCCAGTACGAAGGCAAATACACGTGCCCGGTTATAAAGTAAGATTTCGCGTGCCTGACCCATTTTAAGACCACCAAAGGTCAGAGCTGATCGGGTAGCAAAACCAAGTGCATAAATTGCGCTGATCGTGTCCGTTCCGAAGGGGACTGTATAAGTATCGTAACCCAACTCAACCCCTTCTTCCATCAATTGGTGGATGATGCTCCTCCCATTGACATTCCCGGAAAGGAAGCACAAGATATTACGGCGCTGAAGCTCACGAACGATCTTTACTGCGACTTCATTGGTTTTAGCTGCACCAACGATGGCTGCAAAGCCCGGCATACGACCATCCACCAATTGAATACCCCAGGAGCGCAAGCGGATATCGTCAATTGGACCATTGAGATGACCGGAACCATTTTGTTCGCCATATTGGGTTGCTCCTGCTAGGGTGATCCCAGGCATTGGTTCAGGTTGTAACCCATATATAAAGCGGATCACCTCAATCGTTTCTGCAGCCAGGAGAGTTGCCATACCACTATCGAGGGTTTCACCGAGATATGGCGTCCACTTGTTATCCGATGGGGTAGGGTGGAGTAAGCCTCGAGCATGCTTGATAACCTGTTCAAGCTGGCCTAATTTTTCAACCGTTACTCCGGTCATCCCACCTATAACCGGGATGTAATAAGCTGTATTTGGGAATGTTACGGGAGTGTCTGGTCCTTTTTCCTTTAAAGCTCGGTTCAACATTAATTCTGCTTCTGTGACCAGGGCGTTTGCCCCTCGGATCGCTCTCGTTGCTATGTATCGTGACATAAATCCTCCGGATTGTCTCTTCGCGCTTAGTCGGCAGCAGTGCCGTAGATTTTCTGCCTGCGTTCAGCGATGGGCAGTTTTTCGAATTCGAGCATGCGGGTATCACCACTGAGACCAAAACGTGCAGGGTCGTAAACCGGTAATCCAAGGACAGCGCGTTTCTTATCAATATGTTCCAAAGCCCTGCGGATCATCTCATTGGCATCATTAACAAATTCCAACTTGCCACCGTAAAGCTTTTCCCATCCCTCGCTGCCGATGTAATTCAGGATGATGTCACTATCCGATACGCGATCGGGCATACCGCTAACTGGGCTCGCGCCTCCAAAGATGACATAAGCTCCTGAACCTATACAGTATGTCGCGATCGAAAGTGCTTTCTCACTCATCCATTCCGGGGCTAAACCAACTGCTGGGATCTGGTCGATATCATCACCCAAACCCCCTTCAGCCACCATCTGTGTAAGGACAGTCAGAATGCGGGTGTTATCCACACAAGAACCCATGTGCAGGACGGGTGGAATGCCAACGGTTTCACATATTTCGCGTAAACCCGGCCCCACCTTATTTAAACCAGCTTCACCTAACATGAGTCCCAATTTGCCAGCTGCAATTGCGCCACATCCAGTTTCCACAATCAGCACGTCTTGCTTGAGTAATTCTTGAGCTACATAATTATGTAGGTAGTCGTGTTTGCTGCGCGGGTTATTACAACCGACGATGGCGGCTACACCCCGGATTCGACCAGCCATGATGGCATCGTTCAATGGCCGGAATGATGCCCGGTAACTGCCACCTAACATGTAATTGATATACTCATGCGAAAATCCAGGGATGAGATCCTCCCGCACCTGTGGGATATGGATCTTGCCGCGGTTTTTGTAGTTGTCAATCGAGAGGCGTAAGATCAGTTTTGCGATCGTGAGAGCTTTGTGCTCATCAAATTCTATGTGAGTTGCTCCCTTGATCTTAACTTTTGGGGAGGTGGTGATGATCTTGGTGTGGAAATTCCCAGCTAAACTAACTAATGCTTGCATGATGCATTGGACGTCTACAATCATGGTTTCCACCGCACCAGTCAAAATTGCCAATTCCTGCTGTAAAAAGTTCCCAGCCGCTGGAATGCCCTGGCGCATAAGGATTTCATTGGCTGTGCAGCAAATCCCCGAGAGATTCACACCTTTTGCACCAGCCTGTTTGGCGTATTCGATGATTTCAGGATCCTGGGAGGCAGCCACAATCATGTTGCTTAGCGTTGGTTCATGACCGTGCACAATCACGTTGACCATATCGTCTTTCAGCACTCCCAGGTTGGCCTGCCCAAGTATTGGGGCTGGTGTTCCAAATAAAATATCTGAGATGTCGGTGGCGATCATGCTGCCACCCCAGCCATCTGCTAGACCAGTGCGGATGGCGTGTTGTAGTAAATGTGTGGCATCCTGGTCATCGCCAATGTGGGTACGGTGCAGTGCTTCGACTATTTCCCGGTCGACACCACGTGGAACAACACCTTGTTCCCGCCACAATTTCTGGCGCTTTTCGGGTGCACGCTTGATTAAGACGACTTCGCCTTTTTGCTGCCCAAATTGAGCGGTATATAAGTCAGCTAAGTCATTAGCAATTTCGTTTGGGGAACGGCCCTCAATTTTGATACCGTAAATCGAGGCGATGTTACGTAACTTGGCTACATCGCGGATAATATATCCTTCAGTTTCACCATTGGCAACTGCTTTGAGAGTGAATGCCAGATCACGCCCGTGATCCGAATGGGCTGCTGCTCCAGCTGCAATAGCGCGCACCAAATTACGGGCTTGAATCGTGTCTATCGTGGCACCGCACACCCCAACCTGTCCTTCTTTGGTGAGCCGGCATGGTCCCATTCCACATTGCTTACAACACATTCCGGCTCCACCAATATTGCATGGGACCATATCCTCGGCTCGGCTAAAGGCAGTGCCGATTCCCAGCTCGTCTGCCCGGATGAGCATCTCCTGGGCTGCGGGATCTGATGATCTTTCCTCGTAGCTCCTTTTACCTTTAAGTACCATTGATTAATCCTCCATCGGCTTAGAAATAATACCCATACCTGGGCAAGGCCAGAGAGGACGTCCCAGATAGGATACATTTTGTGCAAAGCTAACCACCAAACGCGTTTGTTCATACGCTGCGGTGTGGCGGAAATAGGGTTTTAATCCCACAGCGGCATGATAGGCGGCAGCCCCGGCTTCGATCGGTACCGTCCACTCACCTAAATAACCAGCTTCGTCCAATTTAACAGCAATCTCTAAATCATTAATCTTTTCTGGGTCGTATGTGACCTCGACGACGTGAAAAGCGCTGCTAGCGTATACATCTTCCACACCAGGTAGCTCCAGCAGGATACGTCGTATTTCGGTAACATGGTGATCCCCATATAGGGCAGGAGTCTCATAAGTGATTTTTTGCATTGCTTCCTCCAAAGGCAGTGATAAGTAATTAAATTATGATGATGGCTATCAATATAGTTCTATTTGTAAGGCATCCTCCAGTATAGAATGTCATGATTTTCTTGGTTGATCGGGTTAGAATTGATCGTCCGATGCGCGTAAGCGTAATATTAAATGAGTAACATCGCGTAGATCACCGTCTGGGAGCATGAAGTAATCATCAAATACAGTTTTTGGCTCAAACCCAAGGTTTTGAAAAGAACGGATGATGGGAGTCTGGTCACTCGGGATTTGGGCTTCTATAAGATAAAGATTATGGCGTTTTGCTAATTCGATTAACCCTTGTAGCAATCTGCTGCCTACTCCACGATGCCGGAAATCCCTGGGTAGAAATACCCGAACTTCTGCACGGTGGCGGGCAGGTCCCTGGTTGAGGTGAAGGCTTGCCAGACCAACAATCCTGCTCCCAAATACTGCTACCAAGGGAAATACTTTGGTATAGTCGAGTCCATCCACCCACTGACAGATAACCTGTGAATCTTTTACGTTGTGCCGCATGTATCGCAGATCTTCCGTCGATACTGGCCCGAATAGATCGATCAATGCCTGACGATCGTCCTGAGTCAGCGGACGAAGCAAGATCCTCGCTCCATCCTTTAAGGTGAATACCTGCCGGTAGATAAGATCTTCTTTGGTGACCATAACATGCGCTCCTTATATAACGTAAATCCTTATTTCGCCCAGGCAGCGGCTAACTGTACGCGTACAAAAGTGAGCCGTTCCATCATCGCTTTTGCGATTTTATACATCAATATGCAATTTAGCTTTGGATCCTTATTGATCAACTCATTTAATGCAATCCTATCAAATTTTACTACCCGGCTGTTTTTATCAACACGGACGGTTGCTGTATATATATATGGCTCAATAAATGCGCTGATTGCAAAAACCTCACCTGGATTCACCTCACCTACGAGAAATTCCTTCCGTGTTTTAGGGTGGAATTCATCCTCAGACACGTAATACAAGCTAACGCCACCATCCACAAGAAGATAGAATGCATCGGCAGGTTTACCTTCTTCGCATAGAACGGTGCCTTTTCCACATGCTTGTTCTTCCGCAATCATGGCCAATGCTTTGATCTGCGTATCAGTTAAGCTCCCAAAGAATGGATAACGCCTTAATATTTCTGGTGAAATCATAGGTGTTTCTCCTTAACTATTAAACATTCTTTTTTTGGTGGGTTTTCTGAATTGTATTCTATCAGTAAATCCAGAATTGTTCTTCTTGCTTCCTGTGTAGCAGTGGTAACAGGTGGTTTTAAATAATTAAATAATTCAATCGCTATTTGAGCTTTAATCGATGTTGCTGATATATCTTCAGGTAATCGAGGCCGTAACGAATGGCTCATTTGCAAAGTATTCCATAGAGACACGGCATGAGCAGTGCTCGGTTGTCTTGGGGTTGGATCTGGTAAATCATTAAGTTCATCATGATTTACGCTTCCAATCGGGACCTGATGTTTTAACATCCCATCCATTGATATTGACAGATCGAACCCAATCGGTGCTCCCATTAAGCTAAACCAACCGACCGATAGGCATTCGATTGTTACATCGGATGAAATATTTGTTATCTGAAATTCTTGAGTGCTCAGCCAACCTACTTCATTATCTCCTAATATAGGATTCCCCAGCCAACTACCTATATATTCACCAATAAAACCTAACCATACTAAATAAAGGCCCCAGGGAGTACCCAAGAGCCATTCTGTTGAAATTCTTCAAAGTAATGAGCGGATAAAGCAAATTACCGGCAGTATCCTCGTTACGATTTTATATATGTTTCAAATATTTAACAACCTACCATGCATGTCTGCCAGATGGGATTAGTATCTGGCAGACATGGCATATTGGCAGTTCTAGGCTTTCGGTTTGCGTGAGTACACAAACCAATACATCAATCCTACCATTATTCCACCACCAATGATGTTACCTATGGTTACGGGTAACAGGTTGGCAATAAAGAAGTTCCCCCAAGTGAGATGGGGAAAATCTGCTGCCGTCTTGCTGATAGTTGTAAAGAAAGACGCGTCTCCCATATACTTAACAAATAGCGAAACTGGGATGAAATACATATTGGCGATGCTGTGTTCGAACCCCGCAGCAACAAAGGTAGCAATGGGAGGAATGATAGCTAAGATTTTATCTCCTACGCTCCGAGCGCTATAGCACATCCAGACAGCCATGCAAACCAGGGCATTACACATGATACCCAATGCGATAGCTTGGATGAATCCCAGGGCAGTTTTTGACTCGCCAATATTCAACGCAGCCAAACCTATCGAGCCACCACCAAATGAATATTGTTTTCCCAGAAATACGATGTAGGCAGTCAGGACACCACCGACAAAGTTGCCAACGTAAACAATCACCCAATTCCGCAACAATTGCAAGATGGTAACCTTCTTACTCGCAAATGCCATGGTGATCAGGGTATTGCCGGTAAATAATTCTGCGCCGCCAACTACAACAAGAATCAGGCCAACGGTAAAGGCAAGGCCGATAAGCAAACGGGCGACACCGTATGGTAAAGTGCTACTAGCCGCAGCAACGGTCGTTGCAAAGATGGCACCAATGCCGATGAACGCACCAGCCAGAATAGCCAGAAAGAACATATTGAGGGCTTTGAGGTTGGCCTTTTTGACTCCCAGGTCTTCTGCTTTCGCAGCCATTCCGGGTGGTAGTAGGGCATCAAAAGAAATTTGGTCACTCATAGAAAGTCTCCTTAGATATAGGGTTGTTTTTGTGTTGGACGATGTGGGTTGCTACTTTTTATAGTATCTCTTAGGGTCACTCCTCCTCAGACGAGATTGCTATGCTAAAACTATAGTTATTTGCTTTATCCGTTCTGGGTGCGTATAGATAAGAAACTGATCATGCCGTGCATAACCAATTAAGGTGATTCCCCATTTATCTGCCAGGGTGACGGAGAGCGAACTCGCAGAGGTTCGTGAGATGACAACTGCAGCTCCAATTCGGGCGGCTTTCTGGATCATATCTGAACTAATACGGCCGGTCGTGACCAATATTTTCCGCGCTAGTTCAATGTTTTCCAGGACACAATGACCGGCAATTTTATCTAGTGAATTATGCCTGCCGATATCTTCCGCAGAAACAACCACCCGTTCACCATCGCTCAAGATAGAGGTGTGCACGCCACCGACCTCTCGATACAAAACCTGCTCTTCTGAAAGATTTTTGATTAAACTTTGCACCATTTTGGGGGTTAGCAAAAGGCCATCTTTGAGTTCCGGGTGTATCTGATCCAGAGATACCGCAGTCGCACCGCCCGTGCATCCCGATGTTTTCCGCCACTGTTGTGGTTGTTCCACGGCATTTTTCAGCCAGATATCTACATTATCGCCAGACGGGCATACTTTCATTAACTCGATCTCTTCTTTGTTCTTAATCACACCTTCATCGTATAGAAATCCTACCGCCAGCGCTTCCAAATCCGTTGGCGTGCACATAAAGGTCAACCAGACGTGTCCATTGACCGTTAATGTAACTGGTGTTTCAACAATTACCCCAGCTCCCAATGTTTCCCATTTTCCAGCGTGGTAGCGCACGGAGTTAGGTAAAGGGGTGCGGAAATTCATTCGTAACTCTTAACCTCCCCAGGGCATTTGGTTGTAGACTTCATAGGCTTTGTCGTGTAAGCTCTTGAACAAGGCCTCATGCTTACGTTCCCATTTGGCAAGCTTCTCCAGCAAAATTTTTGTTTCACCATTGGCTTGCTTTGAAGAATTCTCGTAGAAGTCAGCGAAATCCCTTTCAATGAGGTACGCAGTCCGTAGCACAGGCAGGTCTGGTACCATGGCCTCCAACACCGTCTGATCAAGCATTTCCGAGTGAGCGCGGGCTGAGAAGAAACCTGCTCCATCGAGTTCTTTCGTCAGAGCATCGCTGGAAAGTTGATTTTTATCCAGGGCGGCGAGTTGCCCCTGGATGAACTCGATGTGTTTCCCTTCCTCAGCAGCTAATTCTTTAAAAGCACCAGCCGCCGCAGGATGACCCATACGTGCGGCATTTTCTTCAAAGAAGTGTTTGCCTTCATATTCGCGCTGCAGTGCATATTCTAAAATCTTTCGAACATCCATGTACTTTCTCCTTGTCTCCTAATGACCGACCTGAAGGTTCGGAAATTCCACCTAAGCTGCGACTTCAACCTTTACCGCGCAGACTTTATACTCAGGGATCTTAGCGACCGGGTCGATGGCAGCGTTGGTAAGCTTATTGGCGGCAGCTTCAGCGAAGTGGAATGGAATAAAGATAACCCCGCGCTTGATATCATCGGTAATGCGCACTCCGAGTTCAATTTCACCGCGCCGACTTGTCACGCGTACGTATTTGTGACCATTTAAGCCTATCTTTTGAGCGTCGAGTACATTGATCTCGACATAGGCTTCGGGGACTTCGCTGTTCAGTTTGGCTGAACGACGGGTCATTGAGCCGGTATGGAAATGGAACATAATTCGCCCGGTGGTGAGGGTGAATGGATATTCTTCGTCCGGCATTTCGGCCGGTTCTTTGAACGGAAGGGCGAAAAATTTTCCTTGACCGCGGGCAAATTTACCCTTGTGGAGGAAAGACGTGCCGGGATGTTCGGTTGTGGGGCAAGGCCATTGTAGCGAACCAAGTTCTTCCAGGCGTTCGTAGGTGATGCCGCCGTATGAAGGGGTCAGGCGATTGATTTCAACCATGATATCTACAGGAGAATTGTAATCAAAGCCCTGAGCACTCATTTTCTTCGCCAGCTCGCAGATGATCACCCAATCTGGTTTGGAGTCACCGATTGGTTCGATAGCCTTGCGTACCCGTTGAACACGGCGTTCGGTGTTCGAGAAGGTGCCATCCTTTTCAGCAAACGTCGTACCCGGGAGGACTACGTGAGCCATCTCAGCTGTCTCGGTCATGAAGATATCCTGGACCACCAGGAATTCCGTTTGTTCCAGGCAGTGGCGGACGTGGTTGAGATCCGGGTCTGAGATCATCGGATTCTCAGCCATCACGAAGAGGGCGCGCACTTTGCCTTCGGAAGCTGCATGGACCATCTCGGTAACCGTCAATCCAACAGTCAATGGACCAGCTGATCCCCATGCCTCCTGGAATTTCTTCTGAACATCCGGGATGGTGACAGCCTGATATCCGGAATAGACGTTGGGTAAGGCGCCCATATCGCAGGCACCTTGAACGTTATTTTGTCCACGGAGTGGGTTGACACCGCCACCAGCGATGCCCATGTTGCCGCACAGCATGGCCAGGTTGGCAGTGGATTTAACATTGTCAACACCGGTTGTGTGCTGGGTGATGCCCATGGCATAAATGATCGCAGCTGGTTTACCCTTGGCATAAGTGCGGGCGATATCGCGGATACCATCTGCCGGTACGTTGGTGATCTCAGCCACTTTCTCCGGGGTGTATTCTGCAACCAGGGTCTTAAGGGCTTCATAGTCCTCAGTACGCTCTGCGATGAAAGCCTCATCCGCTAATTCTTCGCTGATAATCACATTCATAAACCCATTAAAGAGGGCAACATCGCTGCCGGGGCGGAAGGTATAAAAGATATCCGCCCAGTAGCCAATCTGATTTTTACGCGGATCAATGACAATGACCTTGGCGCCGCGCTTCTGGCCTTTCAGGATCCGGGTTGCGATCAACGGGTGACCTTCGGAAGTATTAGAGCCGATAATTAAGAAGCAGTTGGTGTTTTCTTCGAATTCTGGGATCGAATTCGTCATTGCTCCACTACCAAATGATGCAGCCAGACCGGCCACAGTGGGAGCGTGTCAGAGACGGGCGCAGTGATCAATGTTATTCGTTCCGATCACTGCGCGGGCGAACTTTTGGAGCAAATAATTTTCTTCGTTCGTGCATTTTGCAGAGGACAAAATGCCGATGCTATCCGGACCACTCTCGGTTTTAATGGCGCCAAGTTTTTCTGCCACCAAGCTCAAGGCTTCATCCCAGGTCGCTTCAACCAATTCACCATTCTTGCGGATCAACGGAGTGCGCAGGCGATCTTTGTGATTCACAAAGGCATGCGCATTCCAACCCTTGATACACAGGCTGCCCTGGCTGATGGGGTGTCCTTTTGCTGGCAGCACACCAACTAATGCGCCATCAAGGACTTGAAGGTGCAAGTTGCAGCCCGTTCCACAGTACGGACAGGTAGTCAGAACATTTTTGTATTCGATCATAGCATTCGCTCCTTAATGTGGCAACCCGGTACGTTGATACTCACCTTCTTCGAGTACCAATAGTTGTGGCGGTTTCTGATCCAGTTTAGCGCCAGTTTCGTAGTTGAACATTTCCTGCACATCACGGGCGATCAAGCGGAATTGCACTGCCATGGGGATACCAGCAGGGCATGTCTCTTCGCATTCGCGACAGGCAACGCATTTAGCCGTCATATGCATGGCTCTGATCATGTGATACATGGATGGGTTGGGCATGGGAAGTCGACCAGTTTCAACCCACTTTTCGTCTTCCAGCGTGCAGATATTGCAGAAGCACTGTGGGCAGATGTTCCGACAGCCGTAGCATTTAATGCAGTGTTGGAATTCTTCCATCCAGAAGGCTCGTCTTTCCTCCAGACTCATTCCGGCGATCTTATCAGTTAATGGGTCAGGCACACCTGCGATCGGCTCACCTACAGTGGTCGTCGCGTGGATGGTGTATGGCTTGGCGCAGCGGCAGAATTCAGCTTCTTCCTGAGTGCATTCCAAGCCGATCAGGGTGATGTTATCCCATTTGAGCTGAGATTGTTTGAACATCTCAACGATGCCGCGTTCCTCACACCCCCGGCAAACAATGGCGAGCTTGGAGTCGGTGTGAGCGCGCTGGATGATCCTGAGGGTATCGGGTACTGGCTCCTTGGGCCAAATTACTAACAGGTCTACCTCTTCTGGATGTTCGGGTGAGAACAGATAAGGAGCAGCAATGCCTCCTGGGCCTCGCTTTATGCCAAGCACACCCTCGACTTGAGGAAAAACCTGGTTGATTGCTTCTTGTAAGGAGGTAAGTCGATCGGTCATTTCATTGTCTCCACAAAAGGCGGCATGGCTCTGATTTTTTCGGTGAAATCCTTTACGACGATCGAGAATTTCTCACCCTCTGCTGCTGATACCCAGTTGATTACCAGCCGCTCTGGGTCAATGCCATTATATCCAAGTAATTTTTTCAAAATTGGCATACGTTTAGCCGTGCGATGGTTACCTGTGCTGTAGTGGCAATCGCCGATGTGGCATCCCAGAACCATGACGCCGTCTGCGCCTTCGCGAAACGTGCGCAAGACCAGCTCGGGAGAAATCCGCCCACTGCACGGCACTCGGATGATCTTGGCATTTGGGGGGTATTTCAAGCGTGCCATGCCTGCGGAATCAGCCCCGCGGTAGGAACACCAGTTGCATAGAAATCCTATGATCTTTGGTTCGTACATTACACCACCTCCACTGTTTCGAAAGATGTCATTACGCGCATTGCACCGACCATCTCAGACACAATTTGCTCGTCGGTGAAGTGTTTGAGGCTGATGGATTTGGGCAGGCAGGTGCCTACGCAGGTGCCACATCCCTTGCAAAGGGCTTCAATCACATGCGCTTTACCCTTTTCAGAAATGAACTCAATCGCCTGATAAGGGCACGAGGAAACACATTGCGTGCATCCAACACAGGTCGTTTCATCTACAATAGCAGTTGCGGCTTCGATTTCGATCTCGCCTTGGCCAATGATGGACAAAACACGTGCCGCAGCTGCAGCACCCTGTGCTACACTGGCGGGAATATCTTTGGGTCCCTGACATACACCGGCTATAAATACCCCGTCGGTCATGGTGGCAATTGGATCCAGCTTGGGGTGGCGCTCGATTAGCCAACCATCTGCACTGCACGATATTCCAAACAAGCGCGCCAAATCTTTATGGTCGTGGCGTGGTTCCAGGCCGCAAGAAAGGATGACCATATCCACAGGAACGCGGCGCTGCTTACCGATCAGTGTGTCTTCCACTTGGACAACCAGCTTTCCTTCCTCTTCTGGTGTCCGGGCTGCATCGGTGATCTCAGCGATTTTCCCACGGATGAAGTGCGTTCCTTCTTCCAATAAGCGCTGGTAAAACTCATCATATCCTTTGGCAGGGGTACGAATATCAATATAGCAGTTATAGACTTCTGCCCCAGTCTTCTCGTGTACAAGGTGGGCGAATTTTAAGCTCTGCATACAGCAAATCGCTGAACAGTAGCTATTGTAGTTTTTATCTCGGCTGCCCACACAATGAGCAATTGCTACACTCTTTGGAACAGTGACGCCGTCGCGCAAGACAATTTTTCCGCCTGTTGGCCCAGCTGCATTGCTCAACCGTTCGAACTCCAGGCTAGTGTAAACATTAGGTAGGCGTCCATATCCATATTGAGGAATACGACGCGGATCGAACAAATCGAAGCCTGTAGCAAGGATAATATTACCAACTTTGACAGTGATGATTTCATCTTGCTGATCAAAGTTGATCGCGCCGGTTGGACAGAATTTTTGGCAGGCTTTGCAGGTGCCTTTCAAGAAAAATGTGCAATTTTCGTAATCGATGACCGGGAACTTGGGCACAGCTTGTGGGAAAGGTGTGTAGACCGCTTTACGCTTACCCAGACCAGCCTCGAAAACATTGTCAACCACTTTCTTCGGGCATTTTTCCCAGCACACGCCGCAACCAGTACATAAACTCTGGTCGATATAGCGGGCGCGTTTCCGGATGGTCACGGTAAAGTTACCGATGTATCCCTCAACCTTCTCGACTTCGCTCCAGGTCAATAATGTTATGTTCTTGTGATTACCTACATCATACATCTTGGGTGTCAGGATGCATGCCGAGCAGTCCAGGGTGGGGAAGGTCTTATCGAACTGTGCCATGTGCCCGCCGATGGATGGCTCGCGTTCCACCAAGTAGACCTTTTGCCCACTATTGGCGATTTCCAAAGCTGCCTGGATACCGGTGATGCCTCCACCGACTACCAGTACCGTCGGATCTATGGGGACAAATAGGGAGTTGAGCGGCTGCTGATGTACCACTCGTCCGACAGCTGCCGCAATAAGGGCTTTCGCTTTTTTAGTGGCTTCCAACTTGTCAGTCGTTACCCATGAGTCTTGCTCGCGTATATTAGCCATCTCAAACAGATAAGGGTTGAGACCAGCCCTTGCACATGCATTGCGGAAGGTTGGTTCGTGCAGATGCGGTGAACAGGAGGCAACAACGACGCGGGTCAAACCTTCTTCCTTGATATCTTTTTCAATCAGCTCCTGCCCCAGGCTGGAACACATAAATTTGTAATCGCGTGCAACCACCACACCACGCGGTTGGAGCTCTTCTGCTGCCCACCTGGCTACTTCCTCGACATCCACTGTACCGGCAATATTACTACCACAATGGCAGATATATACCCCAATTTTTTCACTCATAACATTTGCTCCTTTATACACAGGACGGTCGGTAGTATGCAGATGAGAGTCACTAATCGTATATATCGACTCATTGTGTTGTTACCTCCTCATTATTATGGATATTTTTGATCGCATCAATTGCTTTCTTTGGGCTGAGGAATTCCTTCCCAAACCCTAATTTTTTCGGGGAAATTCCCAATGATAAACCGATCAGTTGGGTGAAATACACCACAGGGATTGCGAAATTTGTGCCGAATTCTTGATTAACTTGCTGCTGGTAACATTCCAGGTTAACTTGACACAAAGGACATGCTGTCGCGATTACATCTGCATGAGCGCGTTGTGCACTATATAGTAGATTGTGGATCATATAATAGGCTGCTGGTCGGCTGGAGATTAATAATGAACCTCCGCAGCAGGTTAACTTCAGTGGAAAATCTACCGGTGTAGCTCCAATAGCTGCCATTAAATCCTCAAAGAATTGGGGTTGCTCAACATCTTCATGGTTCTTTTTCGGGCGTAATATCTGACACCCGTAATATGGTGCAACCCGCAATTCACTCAGTGGAAAGATGACTTTGCTTTTGATTTCTTCAGGTCCAATATCGTTTGAAAATACTTCGATGAGATGTTTTACCACTACTTTTCCTGAGTAGGATAAATTATCCTCTTGCAAAGCCTCATTAATGTGATCAGCCAGATCTGGGTCGTCCTTCAGATGTACATTCGTGAAATACATATTTTTATAGCATGCACTACATGGGGCGACTACTTCAGATCCCACTTTTTCCGCCATGGCCAGGTTACGAGCAGACAGGGTATAGGCTAATAACTCATCGACATGAAAATAAGCTGTGGCTCCACAGCAGTTCCAATCATCCAACTCTTTAAGCTTAATCCCAAACTTTTGAGTAGTCTCAAGTGCAGAGAGATGATAGCTCAGGGCTATTTTCTCAAGAGAACAACCGGGAAAATAAACATATTCTCTCATTCTATCCCTCCAATAGGGATGATATGGGCAATCATCCGCCTGAAATTCTCGAGCCGTTTAATTCGTGGAGGTAGAATGGGAATTCTCCCTTTTAACATCAGGTTCGTCGCGTTTAAAGCCTCATTGAAAAATTCACGTATGCCATAACTGAAAATGTATGTAGGTGCCAAGAGGGGTTCATAAGAACGTCCAGTTCTCACTATCGTTTTGACAAAAGTCTCGGAGAAGGTCGGTCCAATCAATCCTTCCTTATGCTGATTAGTCCACATAGTGTATCGTTTCAAGGCATACATCGCTTCAGCGATGTCGATTCCACTTGGGCACCTCACAGTGCATTGGTAACATGATGCACAATACCAGAAGGTGTTGGTTTTGAGCACATCTTCTTTTAGGCCTGCATTGATCATGGCAATGATACGCCGCGGTGTTTGATCCATATATTTAGCAACCGGGCAGGAACCTGAGCAGGTCCCACATTGGATACAGGTCTCCAGTGGATTTCCTTCTGCGGTAAGCAGGAGGTTGGCAACTTCAGTACTGAATGATGGTTTGGTTGCCATAAAATTCCTTTCTATCCCGCTTTGGTTTTTCTAGCTTCAGCTGTTTCGATAAGAGTTCTTACTTTCTCCAGTAGCATTTTTGGTTCCACCGGTTTTTCAACCAACTCATCTACAGCAACGAAGCGAGGATGCACCGGCTCACCAGGGAAGAGAAAAGCCATCTGTTCCCGGATACCGGTGATGATCAAAACTGGCATCTCCCTAAGCTTGGGGTCTTTTCGTAGTTTACGAGCAATCATGATGCCCTCAGCACCTCGACCCATCATAATATCTAGGAGTAATAGATCGTATATTTTGTCTTGCAATGCTTGGAGGCCAGTTTTCGGGTTATAGGTAACATCTACATTATATCCCGCCCCATCAAGAATCGATTTGATGCCTTCCACAAAATCAGGATCATCATCGATAATCAATAGTCTCTTTTGTTCAGTCATTGTATCTCTCCTTTTCACACTTTTTTCATCAAGCATGTCCAAAGTAATTGCCAAGTACTCCCGTATTTAGCCGTCATCTTTCATTACAGGGATTCGTATGGTAAATGTTGTGCCAATAGATGGCTTGCTTGTCACTACGATCGTTCCATTATGCGCTTCAATGATTTTTCGGCTGATGGTTAAACCAATCCCGTGACTACTTTCCTCGCTTTTGTCACTACTGCCGCGGTAAAAATCTGATAAAACACTCAGCAGTTCTTCCTCTGGAATTCCAACACCTGTATCCGAAATGGCTATTTCAATCATCCCGTCTTTTTCTGTGCTATTGATTGCCACCTGGCTACCTGCGTAAGAATATTTCACAGCATTTCCAATAATATTGACTAAGGCTTCGACAAGGCTCGTTTCATCGCCTTCAATATGAGGAAGTTGTTCATTTATCTCAGTAATTAAGTGAACATCCTTTCGCACTGCATGAGGCTCAACATTTTCTATAGCTTTTGTGATTAATGTTGGAACAGCGATAGCAGAGAAGTTCTCCTTAATTTTTGATATATCGACTGAATAGACCCTGAGCCAGGAATTGATCAGCTTGATCAAGTCATCAATACGGATTTTCATTCGCTCAAGCCTGGCATTTTGGCTTTCGGATAATTTTCCAGCAAGCTCACCTGACAGAGCAAACAAATTCTGTTGAATAGCACCTAAGGGAGATTTAAGCTCATGGGAAACGATGGCGGCAAAATTTTCTCGCAGCATTTCCTTTTCTCTGCGGAGGGTTATGGCTTCAACCACTAATTTTCTTCGTTCTAAGCCACGCTTTGTGATCAAGCGGAACTCGTCAGGGGTAAAGGGCTTGGGGAGAAAATCATAAGCCCCTTTTTTCATGGCTTCAACAGCTGAGTCCACAGTTGCATAGCCGGTGATAACAATGGTCACTATCGTATTATCCTGATTGTGGATTTGCTCTAGAACTTCCAGGCCGGGTATACCGGGCATTTTTAAGTCTATATATACTAAGTCGGGTTTGATTTCCTCAACAAGCTTTAGCCCCTGCATACCATCTGGTGCTGTGGCAACGTCATAATTGCGTCCTTGAAGGATCTGGGCGCAAGAATCTAAGACTACTTCCTCGTCATCAATTATGATAATCTTATCTCTATAATTCATTGCCATTACCGATCTTTACAGATGCAAGAGGTAGCCTGACTATGAAAGTCGTTCCTAGACCGATCTTACTCTCAACTGAAATCGAACCTTTATGTTCTTTTATAATTCCATAACTAATCGCTAACCCAAGACCAACTCCGTGCCCAGTTTCTTTCGTAGTAAAGAATGGGTCAAATATTTTGTCTAAATTTTCTTCTGGAATTCCAGGACCAGTATCTGTAACTTCGATCTCAATGCATTGTGTATTCGTATCAACCTTGGATGATATAGTCAACCGTCCGTTACCTTCCATGGCTTCAGCTGCATTGACAATCAGGTTGATAAAAACCCTGACGATTTGAGAAGGATCTGTGATTGCTTTCGGCAAGGATTCATCGAGGTTCATCACAATCTCGACGTTATGGAATAATGCCTGGTTTTCCACAAACGAGATACTTTCATTCAAAATTGAGTTGATGTCACAAAGTGTCTTGTCAGGTTTTCGCTGTCGTGAAAAATCCAATAACCCACGGATAATGTCTCGACATCGATTAGCTTGGGTTACGATTTTTCGAATGTTTTGAGTGGTTGGCTCATCGCAGTAATTATTTTCAAGCAATAGGTGAGAATAGGTAACTATGCCTTGAAGTGGATTGTTCAATTCATGCGCCACATTTGCAGCTAATTGACCTACTAAAGCCAATCTCTCAGACTCCATAAATTTCTTGCGCGTATAGTCTTTTAACTGCTCATCGCGTTCCTTTAAGGCGGATGCCATCGTATTGAAACCATCAGCTAATTCACCAAGCTCATCGTTGGAAGTTTTTTCCACCCGAATTTCAAGGTTGCCTCGTGCCAGCTCCTTTGAAGCCGAGGCGAGTTTTTGAACCGGGATTAGTATGTTGCGTGAGATCATGTAGGAGATGGCAATCGAGGCTAGAACACCACCCAAGGATATTAGCAAGAAAGTCAAGACCGCGTTTTGTCTTAGGTCAATGTATCTTTGTTCCAGGATGCCAACATAAAGTATTCCAATCACATTGTTGGAATTATTCCGGATTGGTTCATAGGCAGTGATGTACCAATTGTTGACTACATAAGCACGATCAACCCAAGGTAAACCATTAACCACTACCTGGTTATATACATCCTCAGCAACGCGAGTGCCAATAGCTCTAGTCCCTTGCTCGGTTAAAACATTGGTGGAAATCCGTACATCATCCTGGAATATAGTGGCTGTTCCAATATCCTTCCCTTTGTACATCATTCCCTTGAAGACTGTTTGCTTGATCGTGTCGACTATGTTGTAATTTCTATTTAAGAGAACGGCCCCGAACAAGGTTCCGATCAGGAGGTTGTCATCATTGAATACTGGGGCTGCCACAGCTAACAACATACCGGATCTTTCTTCTGTATCAGATCTCGGTCGTGCCATAGGAGTGTCGATGAAAACAAAGTGGGCACTTTCAGCGAGCCGTGGAGATTCTTTCGCCAGAAATTCAACGGGGACAATTGTAGACGAAGCAATCGTTTCTTTATTGTTTAAGGCTGATTTGATGATTTCTTGTTGATATAGATTATCGCCAGTATTATATGGATAATTGGTCCTTAAGACTACTGTGCCAGACTTATCTACTACAGTAAGGATATCTAGATTCTCGTATTTTTTTTCATAATCTAGATCAGATTGAATATCTTCAGTCACGCCGGTTGCAAAAATATCTTGGATGATTGGACGTCGTGCGGTGAGCTGGACAACATCCGTTATATGGCGGAGCTCTCCAAAATAGATTTCCCGTGCAGAATTGAGATCATTCCGCACTCTTTCTTGTGCTTCCGTTATGATTCTATTGCCGATAAAAGTGATCCCTGCGATGGTAAAGAAAATGTTGGTGAGTATACTGATAAGCAAGAAACTTACTATTAGCTTATAGGTAATAGGCAAAGCACTGCCTTTTTTGGCAATCTGATTTACCTTCCGCTTGAATCTTTGAGATAATCCGGTGTCAATATTTGCCATACTAGAGGGCTTCGTGAACCAATTCGATAATATCCTTTACAACAATCCTATTTTCCTGTCCAGTTGTTTTTACTGCATCCCGAAACATGGTTAAGTCTTTTGGGCAGGCTACTACAAAAATTTGTACATCATTTAGAGCAATTGCCTCATCGATTCGAGCCTCACTGGGGCGTTTTTTAACAGTACCTTCTTCCATCCAGATGCGTCCACCGCCACCCCCGCAGCAAAATGACCGTTCACGGTTGCGAGGCATTTCGATCAGGTTGAAACCCATTGAAGTTAGTATACGGCGTGGTGCATCATATATTCCGTTGTAACGACCCAGAAAACATGGATCATGGAAGGTGACTTTAGGTCCTGATTTATTGCTGAGTTTAAGCTTACCTGAGGATATGAGTTGATCAAGTAATTCAGTATAGTGAAGCACTGATATTCCATCGAGATGGTACTCGTTCTTTAAGGTGTTATAGGAATGTGGGTCTGTCGTGACGATTGATTTATATGTGCTTTTTTCCATCACTGCCTTATTTTTCTCGACCAACATTTCAAACAATCCTTCCTCACCTACCCTGCGTACATCGTTACCTGCATTACGTTCGCCATCATACAAAATACCATAATCCAAACCAGCTTGTTGGAAAACGTCAGCTGTCTTATGTGTGATGTCAGTGAGTGCTATATTGTAGGAGGCATAGTCACCTACAAACCACAGATACTCGACTGGTTCTCGACGCGCATCCTTGATTTTGGGTTGAATAGGCTGGGTCCATTTGGCACGCATCCTGTCAGATTGCCCAAATGAGTTGCCATACCTTCCAAGATTAGCTAAAGCATCCTGCAGCATGCCATCCATCTGCCCTTCGATGACCAGATGGCGACGCATATCCACGATAGAATCCACATGTTCGATGAGCACTGGGCACTCATGGACACATGCCCCACATGTGGTGCATGACCATAATATATCCTGTGAGATTTCATCTCCGACTAGTTGTTTTAACTTCCCATCTTGCATACTGGTATTACCAGCTGCCAAAATTGGTCCGTCTCGATGTAATGCCTGGCGGATGCTCAGAATAAATTGTTTGGGACTTAATGGTGTACCTGCAGCATGGGCTGGACAGACATCTTGGCAGCGCCCACATTCGGTGCAAGCGTCTCCATCCAAGAGTTGTTTCCACGTCAGGTCTTGAAGAGACTTGACATAAATTGGCTCACTTTGAGCATTCAGAGCGACTGGTTTGAGCTGCCCAACGGGGCGATCCAATTGGGAGAAAAAGGTATTTAGCGGACCAGTCAAGGTATGCCATAATGTACCGATAGGAAGTGTCGCTACAGTAATTGCTGCTAATAGAAGGTGAAATCCCCAGAGCCCTATATGCCAATTTGTCAGTGTTTGCTCAGATGCTCCGCTGGCAATCCATACTTGGGCGAGCAACCACCCGACTGGTGACCATAATGCCCATGCGGGTCGCTCAATTGCCAGTCGCAATGATTCGACTGTTAATCCTGCCAAAACGATCACAGTTATTGCGATCAGTGATATTGTGAACCTGGGTTGTAAAGTCAGACGGGAAGGCTTTTGGATAAAACGCCGGTATGCTGCTAGAACAGCACCGAACGTGAAGAAGACCGTGAAAATATCCAGAATGAATTTATAAATAAGATAAGGATTGCCTTCCAGGAATTTTATAAAGTGTGAGTCGATGGTTGCCAGAGCAGTTCCAAGAAAAAAGACAAAGAAACCCCATGCCAGTCCAATATGCATTACACCAGGATATCGTTGACTTAACAGCCGCGTTTGGACAATGGCATAAGTGATAAGCCGACCTATGCGAAGGTGTATTTTATTCCAACGGACTTCAGTTCGCCCGACTCGCCACCACAAGCTGCCTTGTTGATAAAAACGAATCAGTAGAATAATGGCAGCCAAAAACATCAAGGAGTAGACGATTAAATCCGGCCTCCAGGTAAGAGGGATACCCCAATAATCAATTCGCTCTGGCATAGGACTTGTGCCTTATCCTTTCATAGATCTATCTCAGCCTTTGATATTCCTGATCTGTTCGGTCAGGGCTGGGACAAGGTCGAAGAGGTCAGCTGTTGTGCCATACTTTGCGATATTAAAAATGGGTGCGGCAGGGTCTGTATTTATTGCAATAATGACATCACTGCCAGTAATAGCCTCAACGTGTTCTGGTGCTCCGCTAATACCAATAGCTAAATAAACTTTAGGCTTAACGGTGGAGCCAGACTTACCTACCAAGCGACTGGTTGGCAGCCAACCCTGATCTACCACTGGTCGGGACGCACATACTACACCCCCTATTGCCAGGGCAAGTTCTTCTGCTAGAGAAATATTATCCTGGTTCTGAATTCCTCGCCCGACAGCGATCAAGAGGGGCTCCTTGGATATATCCACATCACCGGTTTCTGGTTCTATGTACTGTTTCAGAATTATGCGTACACCATCCAGTACTTGGACGGGTATAGAGGATACAGGGGGTGGTTGTTTGCTGTGTCCCAGCTCTGGTTTGTAACCACCGGGTACCAAGGTGATTAATGTGGTTGACTCAGGGAAATCGCACTCAGCCATGATCTTGCCGCCACATATTTGGCTAATTAACTTGCTATCCGCCTCTAAAGATCGGACGGAACTGACCAGGGGAAGCCCAAGCTGTGCAGAAATACCGCCTACGGCATCCATACCAATGGTTGTATGGCCAAAAAAGACAGCTCGTGGTTTATATTCGTCAATAATTCCAGCCAGGATCTTCTGGTAAGCTTCGGGGTTGAAGTCAGTTAGTAAGGTGTGATCTGCATATAGCACCTGATCCGCATTTAAATCACTTGCCAGCTCCTTGGCATCATGGCCAAGTATTATCGCAACGACTTTTCCCCCAGTACTTTGAGCCATATCGCGTGCAGCGGCCAACATGATATAAGATATTTCAGATACTTTTCCACGCAGATGTTCGATGGTGACGAAAATGTCTTGGTTCATCGACTCCTCCTTTTACAACGTGCCCAATTCTTTAAATATATTAACCAGTTGACTGGCTGCTTCATCTGCATTCTCAGAAAGCATAGTGGCTCGTTCAACTGCTTCTGGCTGGAACATACGTTTAACGATCGGACTTCCGGTAGTATCCAACCTAGGTAAATCTAGCTCATCGATGCTCATGGTTTTCATCATCTGGCGGACTTTGCTGATGGCTACGTAGCGTGGAGGTTGTTCGGCTGCCTGGATGCCCAGCAAAGCAGGTAGAGATACCTGCATATCACCAATCAACCCGCCTGGATATTCTTTACGTAGGGTGACCATATCGCCAGTAACATTCACGCCTGAAACATAGCCTATATACGGCATTCCGAGGTATTCTGCCAGTAGTGGCCCAATGGAACCATCCAAGTCATTGTGTGCTTGGACACCCGTCAATATCAAATTTGGTTTTAAATCTTTCAGGATGTTCGCCATCGCACGTGCCAATGCGTGATTGTTCACACCACTTTCTAAATCGCCGTTAAGTTTGATCAATCTATCAGCGCCTTTTGCAGCTGCAGTAAATAGAAGGTCATCGATCCCTTCAACGTTGGTAGACAATACTGTTACATGGGCACCTGTGCGTTCTTTTAGTAGAATGGCTTGTTCGATGGCATGATCGTCAAACTCATTAATGATCAGGCGTAGCCAAGCAGTATCTAGGGCGGCACCACTTGCATCTATTGTAAGCTCTTCAACAAGGTCAGGTACAAGTTTGACTGGAACGATTATGTTCATAGTTATTCTCTCCACTACTATCCTAGTGCCTCAGCAAGTAACTCAACGATATCTTTTACCACTAGCTTTTCTGCTTGTTGTGTCATTTTGACAGCGTCTTCGAATCGTGGTGGCTCATAAGGGCAGGCGACGGCCAGGATATTAGCACCCGCAGCCACTGCTTCATGTACGCGCCATTCGGATAAACGAGCGTGCGCTTTCTCCCACTGGAAGCCGTCTAACCACATTCCACCTCCACCACCGCCACAACATAGGCTGGAGGTATGATTGTGTGACATCTCAACCAGTTTTAAACCTGGTATAGCTTCGAGAAGCATACGAGGCTCATCAAATACCCCATTTGCACGTCCAAGATAACATGGGTCATGGTAAGTGACATTGGCTGATATTTCCTTCATTATCATGGGTTTGAGATGATCGATATGTTCCACCAGGAATTGGGTGTAATGTTGAACCGGATAAGAAATACCAAGGGCTGGATATTCATTCTTCAAAGCGTTGTATGCATGAGGGTCAGATGTAATAATCTTTTCAAATTGATACTTACTGAATATCTTCCCATTTTTTTCGGCGAGCATTTCAAATAATCCACGCTCACCAGCCAGGCGCTGTGTATCACCGTCGCTATTTTCTTCGGGTCCGAGGATGCCAAAGTTTATGCCTAGAGCATTTAGAACTTTCGCTAATGATTTTGCGACTAATTGAACGCGTGGATGATAAGAGGGATAATCACCAACAAACCACAAAACATCAACCGGGCATCTATCCCTTCCGAGAATAGTAATTTGTGGTTGTATGCCAATGGTCCAATCAGCTCGTTTACGAGGCGATTCGCCCATCGGGTTGCCATAACGTTGGGAGTTTTCCAATGCACTTTGTAATTCAGATGGAACATTACCAGCCAATAGCAATTCTTCTTTTGTGCGTGTCATCAATGCAGCAGTTATTGGGATTTTAGAGGGGCAGATCTGTGTGCAAGCGTAGCAGGATACGCACATCCAGACTGTATCGGTTTCCATAACAAGGTCAAACTCATCTGCGTGTAAACCGGCGATCATTCTCCCTGGTGGGTAATCCATCAGGAAACCAAATGGACACACGCCACTACAAGAGCCACATTGTAAGCAATTACGGAAACGTTCACCGTTTTCAACCTTGTATAGACTTGTAACAAACGTCTCACTGAAGGATGGGTCATGGGAGATTGCCGTTGTTGCCATCAATTCACCTCTGGTCCATATTTTTAGAAGATTGGATCAAACGTCTCTATGTTTAATTTCCATTATAAAACCATAGCCGGTTGTTATATTTGATTTTCACAGGATTACATATTTAATAATAGTTTTAACACACTAAACAAATAGGGCGAATAACCTATAATGCAAACTTTAAAGAATGTGATTAATATATTATCGGATAGTAAAGTCAACTTCACTAGTGGATAATAACATGCATATATAGTGATAATAATCACAGTCAAGGTCTATATTCATAAGCTTAAGCATATATTAAGGGCATTGGTTTTTATCAAGATTCATAGGCTTACGCGGTACAATACGTCAATATTAAGTGCGGGAGTAGAGCATGAATATATCCAATGATTTGGAAAATCGGGCGATTAATACCATTCGTTTTTTAGCTGCTGATGCTGTCCAAAAGGCGAATTCAGGTCACCCTGGTTTGCCAATGGGCGCGGCTGCGATGGCTTATACCTTATGGACACGTCACCTGCGTTTCAACCCTCATAATCCGATGTGGCCAGGAAGAGATCGATTTGTATTATCAGGTGGACATGGTTCCGCCCTACTTTACACTTTGCTATATTTAACGGGTTTTGAACTCCCGTTGGAACAATTGATGAATTTTCGCCAGTGGGGCAGCCAGACTCCAGGTCACCCTGAATACGGATTAACCACTGGGGTTGAGGTGACTACTGGTCCGCTTGGGCAGGGTTTTGCTAATGGTGTGGGCATGGCAATCGCTGAAGCTCATCTGGCAGCTGAATTTAATCGTCCTGGGTTTGAGGTGGTTAATCACTACATCTATGGAATTGTCACCGATGGTGATTTGATGGAAGGAGTTTCCTCTGAAGCAGCTTCCATCGCAGGTCATCTCGGATTGGGAAAAATCATCTATATTTATGACGATAATCACATCTCTATTGACGGCAGCACTGAATTGACCTTTACTGAAGATCGAGCTGCCCGTTTTAAAGCCTATGATTGGCACGTGCAAAAAGTGCCGGATGGGAATGATACTGCCGCCGTAAATCTAGCTATTGCTCGAGCCAAAAGGGATCCACGCCCTTCTCTGATCGCTTGCCGGACACATATTGGTTACGGATTACCCACACGCCAGGATTCTGCCAAAGCCCATGGTGAGCCACCTGGTCAGGAAGAGTTGGATGGAGCCAAGAAGAACCTGGGCTGGCCTCTTGAGCCAAAATTCTACGTCCCAGAAGATGTGCTTGCATTATTTAGGAAAGCGGTCAAACACGGGGACAAGGCTGAGACATTATGGCGCAAGCATCTCAAAGCATATCTGGCTGAATATCCTCAATTGGATACAGATCTGGAAAGACGCCTGATGGGTGAGCTGCCCGAGAATTGGGATGCAGATTTGCCAATCTTCCCAGCGGACCCGAAAGGAATGGCAACGAGAGCTGCCTCTGGCAAGGTGATCAACGCACTTGCACCCCGTGTGCCGGAATTAATCGGGGGTTCTGCAGACCTGACGCCTTCCAATGATACCTGGATCAAAGATAGTCCAGATTTTCAAAAACAAACGCCTGAAGGTCGGAATTTCCATTTTGGCGTACGTGAGCACGGAATGGGGGCAATTATCAATGGGATGTCTGTTCATGGCGGAGTGATCCCCTACGGTGGTACTTTCCTGATCTTTTCGGATTACATGCGCCCTGCGGTGAGACTCTCCGCTTTATCTCATTATCCCAGTATCTGGGTGTACACGCATGACAGTATTGGGTTAGGGGAAGATGGACCAACCCATCAGCCAGTCGAGCATCTGGCAGCTTTGAGAGCGATCCCGAACCTGGTGGTCATCCGTCCTGCAGATGCCAATGAAGTGACAGAAGCATGGAAAGTCGCCATATCCCGCAGGCATGGACCAACTGCATTGATCTTTACCCGCCAGGCAATTCCTGTCATTGACCGTGCCATCTATGCACCGGCAGCAGGATTACAGAGGGGTGCCTACGTGTTGGCTGATATTGGGGATTCTGATCCAGAACTTATCCTGATGGCTTCAGGATCGGAAGTGTGCTTGATCACCGAAGCAGGAGAGCGTTTAGCCAGTGAGGGTGTGAATGTACGCCTGGTCTCGTTCCCAAGCTGGGAGTTATTCGAAGCTCAAGATGAAGCATACCGGAAGCAGGTACTCCCCCCAGAAATAATAAACCGCCTGTCGGTGGAAGCGGCTGTATCACAAGGTTGGAACCGCTGGGTGGGTGATAAAGGAGATAGCATCTCGGTCGAGAGATTCGGTGCATCTGCACCGTATAAAATCATTTTTGAGAATTATGGTCTGACGGTTGATAATGTCATCCTTCGCGCTCAACAGCTCTTGAGTAAGAAAAAAGGATAAGCCGATCACCTGATAACCATAGATATGAATATCTAATTCATTATTCGGAGAATATTATGCAAATCGCTCTCGCTTGCGACCATGGTGGTTACCCTTTGAAGAATATCATCAAAAAATGTGTTATAGCTTCTGGTTACTCAGTGATCGACCTTGGAACGGATAGTACTGCCAGTGTAGATTATCCTGACTTCGCTGAGAAATTAGGTACAGCAATTACAAAGGGCGAGGCTGAGCGAGGGATCTTGATTTGCGGATCAGGGGTAGGCGCAAGCATTGCAGCGAATAAAATCAAAGGAGTGTATGCTGCGGTGTGCCATGATACATACTCAGCCCATCAAGGGGTCGAGCACGATAATATGAATGTATTATGCCTTGGTGCACGTGTGATCGGCCCTGAGCTGGCGGAGGAATTGGTTGAGGCTTTTCTTAATGCGAAATTTTCAAATATAGAACGTCATGTTCGTCGGGTGAATAAAGTTTATAAAATAGAAAAAGCTGGATTTTAAAGATTAAGGAGGCAAAATGTCTTCCAGAATTTCAAAATTGACTGACTTAGGTCAGTCTCTTTGGTACGATTATATGGAACGCCGTATCCTTGAAAACGGCGAATTAGCGGTGTTGATCAATCAAGGTGATATCAGGGGTCTGACTTCTAATCCTAGCATATTTAATCACGCGATTGCGAAATCGAAAGATTATGACTCTGCATTGATCCCCATGTCTTGGGCGGGATATAACGATAAAATGATCCTGGAACAATTAATGATTGAAGATATCGAGAGGGTTGCAGATTTATTAAGACCTTTGTTCGACAAGACGCATGGTGGGGATGGGTTTGTTAGCCTGGAAGTTAGGCCAGACATGGCTTACGACACCGATAAAACTATCGCAGAAGCCCAACGTTTATGGGATATTGTCCGTCGACCGAATGTGATGATCAAGATTCCAGCTACAGAGCCGGGTCTACCTGCAATACGCCATTCCATTGCTGCTGGGATTAATATCAATATTACCTTGATATTCTCCATAGATCGATATAAAGGTGTAATGGAAGCCTATCTGTCGGGTTTAGAGGACCGCATTAGAGCAGGGAAACCTATCGATCACATCAATTCGGTAGCATCTTTTTTTGTCTCGCGGATTGATACAAAAGTTGATAAATACCTTGAGCCGATCATCCAATCATCTGGTCGTAAAGCCCAAATCGCCAGGCTGCTAATGGGGAAAATTGCCATCGCCAATGCTCGTCTGGCATATCAAGAATTTCGGAAAGTGTTCGAGGGTGAGCGTTTTCGTAAATTAAAAGCAAAAGGGGCAAGACTGCAACGACCTTTATGGGCTTCCACAAGCACGAAAAATCCCGCCTATCCTGACACAATGTATGTGGATGAATTAATTGGGAATCATACCATCAATACCGTCCCGCCACAAACACTGGAAGCTTTTCGGGAGCATGGTAAGGTCCAACTGACCATCGAAAAAGACCTGGATGAAGCGCGGAAAGCATTTTCTAACCTTGAAGCTGTAGGTATATCGATGCAGAAAGTGACCCAAGAGCTGGAAGAAGAGGGAGTGAACGCATTTTCTGAAGCCTACGACTCATTACTTGTCACCGTGAAATTAAGACGCGAAAGCGCATTGTTCGAGCTTGGTCCATTGACCAAATCAGTTTACATGCGAGTCACCCAATTACAATCCGATGATTTTCTTAAGCGTTTCTTTTCAAAGGACGCCTCGCTTTGGACCAATGATCCAAAGGGTAAGGAAGAGGTGCGTATGCGCATGGGTTGGCTTACCTCGCCTAATACCAGCATGGCTTTGCTGGCTGAATTAAAAAAATTCACTGCTGAAGTACAAACAGCTGGCTACACTCATGCACTGCTTTTGGGAATGGGTGGCTCTTCATTAGCGCCAGAAGTGATGAGTTTGATTTTTAAGGATATGGTCTCGGGACTGAAGCTAACCATCCTGGATTCCACCGACCCAGCCCAGGTGTTAACCGCGGCCCAAAAGAATCCCGTCGCAAGCACATTGTTTATCGTCTCGAGCAAGTCTGGTGGGACTGCAGAAGTCAAAGCTCTATACGATTATTTTTGGAAGCGAGCACATCGATCAGTAGGGGATAAGGCTCCGGAGCATTTTATTGCCATCACAGATCCGGGTACTTCCTTGGAAAAGATGGCGTTTGACCGGAGATTCCGCAAGATTTTCCTCGCCGATGCCAATGTTGGTGGGCGATATTCAGCTCTCACGGCTTTTGGCCTGATTCCAGCAGCTTTGATGGGAATTGATGTGTCGCAACTACTCAGCTGTGCATCTAGGATGGTATCGGAGTGTAGTGCCAACCAGCCCTATGGACGTAATCCAGGGATTGTCCTGGGGACGATACTTGGTGAAGCTGCCATGCATGGTAGAGATAAATTAACCATTATTGCTGACCCAGAACTATCACCATTCGGGTCCTGGTTGGAACAACTAGTTGCTGAGAGTAGTGGTAAGCAAGGGAAAGGTATCCTTCCGGTCGATGGTGAGGTGCCAGCAAATCCCGATCTGTATGGAAACGACCGGTTATTTGTTTATTTGCGACGCACTGGTAAGTATGATGGCAAGATAAAACTGCTTCGTAAAGCGGGGCATCCCGTGTTGAACCAGGATTTTCTGGAAAATTATGCGCTGGGTTCTGAGTTTTATAAATGGGAATTTGCCATCGCTACTGCTTGCTCAATATTCGGGGTTGATGCCTTTGACCAACCAGACGTACAGGATAGTAAGAATCGTACGGTTGCTAAAATATCATATTATCAGGAGCATAATATTTTTAATGAAAATAAGCCGATATTCGAAGATCATGGAATTTCCTTATTCGGTGATCTGACCTCAGATGGCAGGCAGTTATCCCAGCTTGTGGACCAATTTCTCAAATCAGGGAAACCAAAGGACTATGTTGCTATTAACGCATACGTCAAGCGGGATCGTAAGAATGCTGCCAGCTTACAGGAGCTACGCATATGGGTAAGGGCAAAAACCAAATTGGCGACCATGGTTGGTTTTGGACCGCGTTTCCAGCACTCGACTGGACAGCTGCACAAAGGTGGGAAAAATAATGGTTTGTTTCTCGTAATTACTGCTGATCCTGAGACTGATGTGGATATCCCTGATGAAGGGTTAAGTTTCGGTATTTTGGAACATGGACAGGCCTTGGGTGACGTGGAGGCTTTGGAGGCGCGAAGCCGGCGCGTAATGCGGATCCACTTATCTGATCCTGACTTACTGCCAACTTTGGTTAATAAATTGACGCATGAGTAAGTGTTGTAAAATAAAATCCGTCGGAAAGGGTTAAATTTCTCTCCGACGGATTTTCGTGTAAACAGTTGCGATCCTATTTGCTTGTCGCTAATTTTTCCATATGCTCCTTTACCAACTCACGTCGTAGGACTTTCCCAACGGTGGTTTTGGGGAGCTCAGTCCTGAATTCAACCTGGGTGGGTACCTTGAATGGAGCCATATTCTTTTTACAATAATCTCGGATTTCTTCTTCGGTGGCGGTTTCATTTGGTTTCAAGACAACCCAGGCTTTAACAGTTTCACCACGATAGGCGTCCATAACTCCTGCTACACCGACTTCGAGCACCTTTGGATAGGTGGAAATCACTTCCTCCACCTCACGTGGCCAGACCTGATAACCACCCGGTTTTATTAATTCCTTCTTGCGGTCAACGATATAAAAATAACCGTCCTCATCCATTTTGGCAATATCACCAGTATAGAGCCAGCCGTCACGTAAGGTGTTGGCTGTCTCGGTGGGCATGTTGTGATAGCCTTTCATCACCTGGGGTCCTTGGATACACAATTCTCCAATTTCACCGGGCTTAAGTGGGGTGACCCCATCATCCAGGCTGATAATACGGCAGTCAACATCAGGTAAAGGTAGCCCAATTGATCCCGTGCGGATATCGCCATACAAGGGATTACAATGGGTAGCAGTAGGAGCTTCGGATAATCCGTAGCCTTCTACCAATTTTCCACCGGTTAGTGCTTCGAATTTCTCCTTGGTCTCGCGCATTAATGGAGCAGAACCGGAAATGCAGCCTTTGATCGAGCTGAGGTCATATTTTCCCGCAATGACATCTGGATTGATATTAATGGCATTGTATTGGGTGGGGACGCCAGGGAAGATGGAGGCTTTATACTTTTGAATGCTGGTTAAGACATCCTTTATGTCACGAGGATTAGGGATCATAACCATCGAAGCACCACTTCGAATGGCAAATAACATACCTGCGACCATCCCATATACATGGAATAGAGGTATCGCCATGAGCACTGTTTCTTTTCCATCTATTGCTGTAGGTAACCAACTTCGTACCTGTAGGGAATTAGCAACCAGGTTACGATGAAGTGCAATCGCTCCTTTGGAAATCCCGGTGGTACCACCACTATATTGGAAAATCGCAATATCTTCAGGTCCCATATCAAGCTTTGGACGCTCTTCGGGTTTATGACGAGCAATCAGATCCTTAAACCAGATATCTCCTTGAGCTAGCTCAACCCTGAAACCACCTTTTTTCTCCTTTGTGAGGCCAAACAAAAATGCCAGGACAGGTGGAAGATATTCCTTAAGGTTCGAAACCACGATTTTCTTAATTTTTGTATCGGGTTGAGCTTGCTTAATGAGCTTATAAAAATTGCTCATCACAAACATGACTTCGATCCCAGCATCGTTCACGTGATGGATGATTTCCCTGGGTTGGTAGAGTGGGTTTATAGAGACCACAACTGCGCCCGCTTTAAGAATAGCGAAAAATGTGAGGACAAATTGAGGCGTGTTGGGCATAAAAATACCCACCCGGTCACCCTTTTTTACGCCAAGCTCTGCAATTCCCACTGCCAATTGATCGGTCAACTTATTAATTTCACTGTACGTGATTACCGCCCCCTTGAATATTGTGCAAGGACTATCCGGATATTTTTGAGCCGATTCTTCTAGCAATCCGAATAGTGGAATAGCGGGGTATTCGATATGCTCAGGTACACCTTTATCATAAAGTTTTAGCCACGGATGACCTTCCATATTCTCCTCCTTTGAGCGAAAGGTTGATTGATTAGTTATGATTAGTATAGGATTTTCTTACTTGGATGTCAATTAGAAAAGTGATCAATCATCGTAGTCATTTATAATTCTGGTGGATTTCAATCAGTGTTCACTGTCGTAAGCCAATCCCCGATCAATTTCTCGATTTCTCCTACCATATCTTCAGTCATTTGAAACCAGTGAATATCAGGATCATTCTCTTTGAACCAATTCGCTTGGCGTCGCGCGTAGTTTCTTGTTCGGCGTTTCATCGACATGATGGCTTCTTCAATGGTGATCTTTCCCTGGATGTATGCGACCATCTCCCCGTAACCAATCGCCGATAAGGTCGGTAAATCGGGTGAATAGCCCATATCCAATAATCGCTGGACTTCATCAATGAAACCTGAATTTATCATTTTGGTGATTCGGTCATCAATGCGTTGATATAACTCAACCCGAGGGAGGGTCAACCCTAATAATAAAGGATCATAAAGTCGATAACCACGTGATTTTTGGTCTGAAAACCGCTTTCCGGTAGTAAGGATCACCTCCAGCGCACGGACAGTTCGGCGAACATTGGTTGGATCGATTGAGTTCGCTGCTTGAGGGTCAAGTGCTAATAGTTTTGAGTGTAGCTCAGCTGGTCCCACCCTATTGGACAATTGAGTAAGCATCTCTCGAAGGCGGGGATTAGGTTCCACGGAGGGGATCCTCCAACCCTCGATAATTGAGCGCACAAATTGCCCCGTCCCTCCCACCAGGAATGGTAAGTGATGATTATCATATATTCTATAAATGGCTTTTTTCGCTTCCAATTGGAATAATGCGAGACTCCAAATCTCATCCGGGTCAGCCACATCGATTAGATAATGAGGCACAAGCGATCGCTCCTGCTTGGTCGGCTTGGCGGTGCCAATATCCATTCCTCGGTAAAACAATCTGGAATCAGCTGAGACGATTTCCCCTTTAAATCGTTCAGCAAGCCGTATGGCGATCTCAGTTTTACCAACCGCGGTTGGACCAAGGATCACAACCAGTGGGATTTTCATATTTTGATTTTCCTGGGTCAAACCTTGTTGAGGCTTCTCAATTGATGGCATTTTCAAAATGATCAATTAGCGGAGGGGAATTATTAGCTTGGATTTGTATCGTGATAGCATCGATACGCCAATCATTGATCGACTCTGGATGCTGCTGAATGAAATATTCTGCCGCACTGCGCATGTGTTCTTCTTTTCGAGGGGTAATCGATATTTCAGGAGGTCCTAATGAGCTACTGGCTCTTGTTTTAACCTCCACAAAGGCGATCACATCGTTTTTCATGGCGATTAAATCTATTTCACCATAGGGTGTTCGCCAATTTCTTTCCAATATGGTATAACCTTTTTTTTCAAGGAATGCGGCAGCGATGGATTCACCGAAACGCCCTAATGATTGACGCCGAGCAGATTTCATTGAAACCTGTCTAGAAACCGGGTGAGTTTGTAATGAGCACCTTTATGGCGTCGTTTGGTTTTTTCGACGAGTTGTTGATAATGCTGAACAAGAACGCGTGTTGTGGTTTGGATGTCATACTTCTTTGATGCTTGAACAGCCTGCTTTCCCATAACTCGCCGGAGCTCGTGGTTGGTTGAGAGCAGCACAAGCTTAGCAGTGAAAACTGCCAGATCGTCCGTCGCAATAAAGCCAGTAATCCCATCTTCAATGATGTCTCCGGTTCCGGGAGAATCTATCCCCAAGGCGGGTAATCCTGCAGCCATTGCTTCTACCGTTGATAGTCCAAATGTCTCGGCGCTGGATGGGGTCACAAAAATATCGGAGGCAGCCAAATATGCTGGTATATCTTTGTAGTCGACCATGCCCGTAAAATATACCTTGCTACCGATATTCATATATTTAACTTGAGCTTCCAGGTTTTCCCGCTCTGGGCCGTCTCCAACCACCAGTAAACGGACATGATCATATGTCATCGCAACACCATAAAATGCTCTGATGAGTAAGGATAAATTCTTCTCTGGTGATAATCGGCCAACGTAGATGGAGATGACATCATTGGTCGAATAACCAAATAGAGTACGGTCAACGGGTTGGATATCTGCTCGATATGGGGTCAGATCCAGCCCATTTGGGATCACTACGACGGGTGAATCTAAGCCAAAATGCTCTACCAGGACTTGACGCATACTCGGTGATGGGACGATCACCAGGTCACATGCCCGGTAAAAGGGTGATAAATAAGCCTTTAAGGCTGCATCACCTATTGTTTCAGGGAGAATTGGTAAGTATGCCTGAGTTAGTAAATCGTAACGTGTATGATTGGTAAAGACGACCGGGATATTCCTGGGAACGCAGTAACGCATCGCAAGCGAACCACTTACAAAGGGATGGTGGACGTGGGTAATATCCATCGAATATAACAATCTTCTTGCCTGTCTATTGTAGCGAAGATTAAGATAGATTCCAGTATCTACGACAGGTACGCCCGTTGTTCGAATAATATTCTTTTCATCATCGATGACTTCATCATCCCCAAAGGTGAAGATGTAAACTTCATGCCCCTCTTTTTCCAACCAACACTTACTTAATGCAATGGAATTGGTCACACCGCTTACCTGTGTCTTATAGATATCTGCCATCATTCCTATTCTCATAACGCCCTCTAATTAATAATCCTAAGCGATTGATCATAAAACGTCAAGGAAATAATACTTCTTGGTGATTTATCAGGGGAAGGGTAAAATCAATATATGCAAGGTCAGGCGCGCGGACAAAACCTTCCTAATATTGATCACTTAAGTGTGGTGGCAGCCATGATCGTATTGGCATATACCCTCGAGAGATTTATTGACTTGCCAAGCTGGCAGATATCCAGTCAGCTACCAGGTTTATATATCGAATTCAATATTAATGTCAGTATGGTTACGTCCCTGCTTGTCGCTTGTATGACAGCTTCAGGGGCAAATTGGCTCATGCGCGATCATCCTGCTGCTCAGGGGAAGCATGCTTTGGAGCATGCAATCTTACCTGCCCTCACTGCATTAGTCATTGGGATCCCACTTAGTGGAATACCGGTTGGCATAGGATGGTGGATTGGCCTGATATGCGGTGCATTCATTTTAGTGTTGGTACTAATTGCAGAGTATATCGCCGTTGACCCGCAGGATATTCACTTATCATTGGCAAGTGCAGCGCTATCAGCAGTGTCATTTGCATTATTCCTCGTGTTAGCCGGAGCATTGCGTGCGGGTGGGATACGTTTACTGTACAATATACCCGCTTTGGTTTTTGCAGCCTGGTTGGTCAGTCTCAGGGTGACAAACCTGAGATTACATGGTGAATGGACCATCTATGAATCGGCCATTATTGCCTTTGTAGTTGGTCAAATCACAGCGGCTTTCAATTATTGGCCCCTCACCCCAATAGCATTTGGACTTGTCTTGTTGGGACCATCTTATGCCTTGATGAGCTTGTTTTGTAACCTTATCGAAGAAAAACCTGTCCGACAGATGGTTTTTGAGCCTGTTCTCAGCATACTGATTGCTTGGGGGGCTGCATTAATCATCCGATGAACCCGTTATCGTTTGGTATATATTTAACCCCAGAGCATTGGGCGCAGATGGAAGCAGATGTCTCAGCTAAAACACCTGAAGAAGCTTGTGGGCTTGTAGCTGGGGAGGGGAATCATTCCAGGCTGGTCATCCCGGTCACGAATATTCTACATGACACATACCGGTTTCGCATGGATCCAGAAGAACAGCTCAAAGCGTTTCTTCTCGTAGAAGATAATGGATGGGACATATTGGCCATCTATCATTCACATCCAGATGGTATAAATAGTCCATCGGCTACAGATTATAATGAGCTTACTTTTCCAGGAATAATCTATTTAATCTGGTATCATGATGCCAATAAATGGCAATGTCGTGGATATTTGATGCAATCTCAGACTGGTACAGGTGAGGTACCGGTGATAATCTCGTCAAATAAGTAACGATATACTATTGTATGTGTTGTATTAGGTGCCAAAGGTGTTAAAGGAGGAATAAGTTAATATGGTGATTCTATCTAGTATTGGCGTACTATTATTAGCGTATTTAATCGGTTCGATCCCATTTGGATTAATAATTGTAAAATTAACCACTGGCAAGGACATTCGCACTGTGGAGAGCGGTCGAACTGGCGGTACGAATGCCATGCGCGCTGCAGGGGTGTGGGCAGGTTTGGCAACCGCATTATTTGACGTTTTAAAAGGCGTTGGCGCAGTATTTTTTAGCCACGCATTAATTGCTGGGAACCACGTCTGGCTCGAAGTGTTGGCTCCATTCCTATCAATCATCGGCCACAATTATTCAGCTTTCCTGATTGAGCGTAATGAAAAAGGTCGGTTACGATTCCGTGGTGGAGCAGGTGGTGCACCCTGCCTGGGAGGATCGATTGGCTTGTGGTTGCCGAGTTTATTCGTAATCGTACCCTTAGGCGGTTTAATCTATTTATTCGGTGGTTATGCATCCATTACTACCATGAGCGTTGCCCTGTTATCCACTGTGGTATTTGCTTATCGTGCCTGGTTAGGCCTCAACCCATGGCAATATGCGATATATGGGTTCCTGGCATTTTTAGCTTTAGCATGGTCGCTCAAGCCTAATATTAAACGACTGATTGAGGGGAACGAACGTGTTGTAGGTCTACGTGCAAAATGGAAAAAGACAAATCGTTGAGTACTTACTGGTTTTCTTCCTGATTCAAATAATCAATTTGATCATCATTCGGGTTGGCTTTTGGCATTTCTCCGTACATTTGATAATACAAAGCACGCAAATTACGGCGGTGTAGCTCTTCAGCCAAACCACCAATTAGAACCCGGCTTTTTCCACAATCTTCGACTCCGATTTCCGATAAAATCTCCTGGGGATATTTCCGGCGAGCAGCCTTACGAACACCTTTTCGCAGTGCGGACAGGTAAGCCAGATTTTCTTTAACCATCCCATCAATCTCTCCCCTAAGAACAATATCTCCATGCCCCGGGACAACATTTTCCAAGCCCATCTTGCTAATCCGCTTTAAAGATGCAATCGTATCGTCGATATTGCCATCCACGATGTACGGGAGCGGCATAAATGCATCTCCAGCAAATAAAACTCGATCCTCCTCAACCAAGACTCCAATATTATCAGTACATGGACCTGGCAATGGAAACATTGATAAGGTTTTCTTCCCCACCCGTAGTATAAGGTAGCTTTCATCAAATGTCAGTTGTGGCAGGACAATTTTAACCCTTCGGAAGGTTGGATTTTGCTTGCGTGCTTCCAATAGTGATTGTTGTCCTTTCGTAGCAAGCTGCTTCCGGCAGAGGGTATGAGCTATGACAGTGGCACCGGGGAAGAAGCAATTTCCCCACGCGTGATCTGCATGGTAGTGTGTATTAATGACATATCGAATTGGAAGATTTAGTTCTTGCTCAATAAAATCCCTGATTTGAAGGGTCTCTTCAGGGATCGCCAGAGTATCTATGACCACCGCCCAATTTGGACCAATCACTGCACCGGCAGTCACCTGAGCATATACATCACTCTGAAAAAAAAATACATTATCCGCAACACGCTCACGTTGCATTTTTGCCTATCCTGGAAATCCGAAATATCTTACATACATTTCATAAAAAAAGTAATGATCAATCACTTTATCCAATCAACAACGTGCTGTAGGATAGCACAAATTAAACCTAAAAGTCAAGTCCATTTGTCATAAGTTCTGGTCATTATCGATTTAATAT
>CAZXPK010000002.1:0-64214 GCA_964642565.1 uncultured Anaerolineaceae bacterium | reverse complement strand
GTTATTGAGTTCACTTTTCAGCTTTAAACAGTTCACTTTTGAAGTTTAAATGACAGCATTAATATTGGGGTTGACAAAATCTCAATAACACATATAATTCGACAAACTAAATAATTAATGACGTTGAAGAGGACGAGTAAGCCTTAACACGACGGCACAGAGAGCAAGGATAGATGAGAATCTTGCCCGTACGGTATAGCTGAATGGACCTTAGAGTCGCAAGGCGAAACTAGTTGGGAATTTCCAGGAGTAGCCTACGCCGGAGATGCCACCGTTAGCATGGCAAAAGATATCGTCTAATCAAGACCGTATCTGAATAGAGTGAAGCTGGCTATTATCTCCCGTTGCATCATAACGGGATTTTTTGTTAATCAATAAGTCTGCTTAACCGGGGTGGCACCACGGGCCTAGCGCGTTCGTCCCCAAAGGATGAGCGCGTATTTGTTTTAAGACAAAAACCATAAGGAGGTTGAAATGTTTGACCAAACAAGATTTTTACTCAATGAATCGGATCTTCCTAAATTTTGGTACAACATCAATGCGGATAATCCGGTAACCCCGGCACCTGTGCTTAATCCACAGACGTTTGAACCAGTCACGCCGGATTTCTTATCAGTGCTCTTTCCAATGGAACTGATCCTACAGGAAGTTAGCACAGAACGTTATATTGAGATTCCATCAGAAGTACGGGAAATCTATAAATTATGGCGTCCGACACCATTGATCCGGGCAAGACGCTTGGAAAAACTATTGGATACACCTGCACATATTTATTTTAAGCATGAAGGAACTTCTCCCGTAGGTAGTCATAAACCCAATACCGCCGTGGCTCAAGCGTTTTATAACAAAATTTCTGGGACAAAATCCCTGGCAACTGAAACCGGTGCAGGTCAATGGGGATCTGCATTGGCCATGGCATGTAGATTCTTTGACTTGAATCTGGAAGTTTATATGGTCAAAGTTTCGTATAACCAAAAACCATATCGGCGTTATCTCATGGAAACCTATGGAGCTAAGGTATATCCTAGCCCAACTGAACATACCGGTTATGGAAAATCCATCCTCAAAACTGATCCGAACAGCCCAGGATCGCTTGGGATAGCTATCTCTGAGGCTGTAGAGGTGGCAGTAAAATCAGGTGGGGCGAAGAAGTACAGCCTTGGTTCAGTGTTAAATCATGTGTTACTGCATCAAACTGTGATTGGCCAGGAAGCGTTGAAGCAGATGGATTTAGCAGGCGAATATCCAGACGTTGTCATCGGGTGTGTGGGTGGCGGATCAAATTTCGCTGGTATCGCATATCCCTTCTTACAACAAAATCTGACGAATGGGAAGCACACCCGCTTGCTGGCAGTAGAACCAAAGGCGACTCCTTCATTAACTAAGGGTGTTTATGCATTTGATTATGGCGATACAGCACGAATGGCACCCATTGTAAAAATGTATACACTTGGTCACGATTTTATACCCCCACCCATCCATGCGGGAGGATTACGTTACCATGGAATGGCTCCCTCGATCTGTGCGTTATATAATGCTGGCTACATACAAGCCATCGTTGTTCCTCAGCTGGCAACCTTCGAAGCTGCGATTCAGTTTGCTCGAACAGAGGGAATCATTCCTGCGCCAGAGTCTGCTCATGCGATTCGTGCAGCCATAGACGAAGCTCTCGAGGCGAAAAATAAGGGTGAGCCACGCATCATCCTATTCAATTTGTCTGGTCATGGTGACTACGATATGAGTGCCTACCAGGCGTATCACAGTGGAAAATTGGAGGATTACGAATACCCGGAGGAGGCAATAAAAACTTCTTTAGAGCATCTACCGAAAGTAATGACCCCGGCATAAAGGTGAGTAAACGATTACACAGCCAGGTATGATACCTGGCTGTGCGTCTTATAAGATTATCTAGCTGAATAGCTTTATATAATCCTCAACAGCTGCCAGGTGGCCAACATCGTGTCGAGCGCGTTCCGATAGATACCACTTGTGTTCGAGGATTTGACAATACATTTCAATCGGGTCCGCATTGTATTTAGGGTGCGAAGTATTTTTGATAATAGAATTTAATTGTTCAGTCACCGGTTTGTAAACATGTTCCAGCCAATGGTAGGCAACCGCCTGAATGGATATGTTCGGATTTCCTGCCTGGGAAAAATTAGCTTTGAGCTCATAAATTTCGTTAATAATCTGTTGAGCTTGCCTGTCCTCTGCGAATAAACCAGTAATTTCCATTAATTGATTGCGATGAAAATTACGATCTGAAACAAAAACTCGTAATTTAAGGATATTGCCATGGTCTTCGTTTTTAAGCTCAATGTCTTTTACCGAAAAGCCTAGTGAGTTCAATGCCCGGATTCGTTCCTGGACACGGTAGAGTTCATTTTGGGTAAACACATCTTCACGGGTAATTTCCTCCCATAATCCTCGATAGCGTTGTTGAATATATGGACCTGTTTCCTGTATTGGGTAACTTAGAGATAGATGCTCATCTGTCTGGATCTCAGTTAGCTCTCCGAGTATATTTTCCTGCATGATTTCGAGGTCATGATAACGTAGCATGGGTGAGAGGCGGGGAAGATGAAATTCTGCTGTCTCAGCATCAACCAGATACGCTTGTAGAGCACCTGCATCGCGCTGAAATAATATATTGGAGAGCGAGCAATCTCCCCAATAAAAACCGTTTGAATGCAGCTGGACTAATAACCCTGAGATGGCGTCTAATAAATGAGTTTGGAAGCGGTCCACCGCATTGTTAATAAATAAATAGCGATACGGTATTGATGCTTCAAGATACCGGGTAAATAAAATGCTAGACACACCTGTTTTTCTCATAACCTTAGCATAACCTACCGGTTTTACACAAGGAAGGCTGTGCTCTTGCATATAAGAAAGGATTTCATATTCCTTTCGTGCAATATTCTGGGGGAGTTCTTTGATCACATAAAGCGAACCATCATAATTAACAAAAACAACCGGATGGCGCGAGATTCCATGTTGGACCTCTTCCAAACGAATTTCATCTTTAGTCCATTCATCGAGCTCAAGCTTCCATGGTAAATCAATAAAATTGGGAAATTCTGGGAGTTTTTCAGGAATGAATTGAAATTCAGGCATAATAAAGTAATCCGATAGACCAATGTATGTAAGAATATATAATTATATAGTATCTACTTAATATCATCGATATTATGGCTCATTACACGTAATCACTCTTTACTATTAGCGTAAACTATCTTCTGTAAAATTATCTACCCCAAAGTGGCAGTTCTGGTGTATTCTTCGAGAAGCTACCATAAACAAAATTTAGACTACTTATCTATACAGTTAGTGAATGGCTATGAATATTAAAGGTAAAATATACTACCTGTGATATCCAGCAATCTTGATGTATATCTCTATAGAAGGAGTCTTTCGTGGAAATATTGATTTGTACAGATGGGTCAAATTCATCCATACAGTCAACGGAATTACTGTCAAAATTTGGATTTCCAGCGACTACTCGGATGATTGTTCTCGGGGTGAGTGAAAATAAAATTGATATAGGAAAATTAACCATATCGATGAACCAAATTGAAAAGTCCTTAGGTGCGACATATGTATTTACTAAAAAAATACGATATGGGAATCCCATCGAAGAAATATTAGCAGAGGCATTGGAGTCTTCATGTGATTTGGTAGTTGTCGGTGGGGGAGGAGAACAGCTAGGATTATTGCGTCCGCAATTAGGGTCAACTACCAGTAAACTGGCTCGCAAGCTACATACACATTTTCTCGTTGCTCGTAACATTCCGAAACAGATGAGAAAAGTCTTGGTTTGTGCAGGCACAGATGCTCCTGCGAGCGAGACTATGAGGTTGGGAGGCGAATGGATATCGAAATTATCGGCCCAAATTGGATTATTACATGTGATTCCTATCGCCAAATCAGGTTCGGTAGTTTTAAGTAAACCGGAGGCAAGTAGTAAGAAACCATCAGTAGAAGCCAAACGACCACATGAATTGCTTTTGGAACGAGCTAGTCAACAATTACGGGATGCTGGAGTGAGAAACGATATCATTTCACGAATTCGGCGAGGTTTGGTGGTTGAAGAGGTTTTGAATGAAATATCCGTAGGTGGCTATGACCTTTTAGTCGTCGGAGCTCATTATCAACCCGGGCAGGATCGTTGGCAAGGAACACTGCTGGATGATGTCACAGATCAATTATTGAACCGTTCCACCTGCTCAGTGCTCATCATATAAGGATCGATCGCATATGCTCCGAGCTCGCTATCGCAGGATTATATTATTTTTTGCACGAATCCTCATTAGTATAATTTTCTGGGACCTTTTGTTGCCTCGAATCGGTTTTTCTAAATGGTCTCATCGTACACGATCCGAACGCCTTCGTAAAATAGCAGTAAAATATCGGTCTTTGGCAATCCAGATGGGGGGAGTGTTGATTAAAGTAGGGCAATTCCTATCCGCCAGAGTGGACATCATGCCCGGAGAGGTTACCGACGAATTAGCAGGTTTACAGGACGAAGTCCCATCAGAGCCTTTTGATGATATTCGATCGGTTATAGAAACCGAATTTGGCATGCCTCTACTGGATAAATTCAATGAATTCGAACCAACACCTCTCGCAGCAGCTTCCTTAGGACAAGCTCATTTAGCCACACTTCGCATAACCAAAGAGCAAGCAGAAAAACTGAATACTTCAGAGAACGGCGAAGATATCAACAGCGGAATTACATACCCGGTTGTAGTTAAAATTCAAAGGCCAAATATTGAGAGCATCATTGCAACCGACCTGGCTGCCATCCGGACGGTAGGCAATTGGATAAAACGATATCCTCCCATTCGTAAGCGAGCCAATATTCCAGGTTTAATCGCTGAGTTTACCCGCACTCTTTATGAAGAAATTGATTACCTTGCTGAGGGTAGAAATGCTGAAACCTTTGCTGTAAATTTCACTAACGATCCAGGTGTACTAGTCCCAAAGGTGATATGGACCCATACAACCAAACGTGTGCTGACACTTCAAGATGTCAGGGGCATCAAAATCACAGATTATGATGAGATAACAACCGCGGGTATCAACAAATCTGAGGTCGCCTCAAGGTTATTGAACACATATTTAAAACAATTCTTTGAAGATGGCTTCTTTCATGCTGATCCACATCCTGGGAATTTATTTGTAAAGCCTTTAGTCAACGTCGAATCATCATCCACTCATAAGGAATGGTTGTTAACCTTCATCGATTTTGGGATGGTAGGGCGGATGAGGCCTGAGATTCGTGATGGTCTCCGAGAGTTGCTTATCGGTATAGGTCTTCAGGATGCTTCAAGAGTGGTTAAGTCGTATCAAATCTTAGGCATACTTTTACCCGGGGCGGATATTTCATTATTGGAAAAAGCTGAATCTGCGATGTTTAAGCGATTTTGGGGTAAAGGTATGGATGAGCTCACGCATATAAATATGGAGGAGATCCACGATTTTGCCTATGAGTTTCGTGATATTTTATACAATATGCCATTTCAGCTTCCTCAGGATCTGATTTTCCTAGGGAGAGCTGTAGGAATCTTGTCGGGAATGTGCATCGGTTTAGACCCGCAGATCAATATATTTGAACACCTCGGACCATTCACACAAAAAATAATCGCAGAAGAAGGACAACATGATTGGAGCTATTGGGTTAAGGAAGCGGGAGGTGTTGCCCGAAAAGTATTAACCTTACCTATCCGAGCTGATGCATTAATTACCAGGCTGGAGAGAGGCGAATTGAACGTTCGGGATCCTCAATTGGCTGATAACGTCAAAAAACTTGAAAAAACGGTATCTAAGGCAGTTGGCGGGATTATTTTCGCCGCGTTCCTGGTGGCATCGATCCAATTATCTGTGGCGAACCAGGAAACACTTAGCTGGTTGTTTCGAATTGCATCATTTATAACATTTTTATGGATTATTATTAAATGACAACTTGAAATGCAACTTTTATAGGGGATTTGCATCATATTTGTGAAGAATTAATATATTAGCTTAACATATAAATCGCTAAAATCCCTAGATTGAAAGGGCACAATGATGGATTTGAGTCTGAATAACATTTCCACAAATCACTCAGCACAAATAAACAACGTGAAAGTGGTAATCCTTGGCTCAGGACCTGCAGGATTATCTGCTGCTTTATATGCAGCCAGAGCTAATTTAGAGCCAATTGTATTAACCGGAATGGAATTAGGTGGACAGGTATCATTAACAAATACCATAGAAAACTATCCTGGTTTCCCAGAAGGAGTGGGTGGACAGGAACTCGTTGATTTATTTCAAAAGCAAGCTGAGAGATTTGGTGCGCAGGTCGAGTATGATACTGCTACAGATGTAGACCTCAAGGAACGCCCTTTTAGGATAAAAACCTACAATAGTGAATATCTTTCCGATACATTAATCATAGCCACAGGCGCTCAGGCGACACAATTAAATGTGCCTGGCGAAAAGGAATTAACGGGTAGAGGTGTATCATATTGTGCGACCTGTGATGGGTGGTTTTTCAAGGATAAAGACGTGATAGTAGTTGGTGGGGGCGATAGTGCCCTCGAGGAAAGCTTATTTCTCACCCGCTATGCCAAATCTATAACAATTATTCACCGTCGAGATAGCCTACGTGCTGGTGTCATCTTGCAACAGCGTGCAATTAGCCATCCCAAGATCAAGTTCATCTGGGACAGTGTCATTACCGAGATTGTGGGTGAAGAGTCAGTCAAGAAAGTAGTAATAGAAAATATAAAGACCAATGAATCGAGTGAGCTATCCACGGATGGCGTTTTCATTTTTATTGGCCATATCCCGAGCACCCAGATTTTTGCAGACTCGCTTGATCTGGATGAGCATGGATACATTAAAACCGATAACCTGTTATCCACAAATGTCCCAGGTGTATTTGTAGCTGGTGAGGCGGGTGATCCAGATTACCGGCAAGTAATTACCTCTGCGGGAATGGGTGCTGCAGCAGCGATGCAGGCTATCCGGTTCCTTCAAGCGCATGAAGAAACCCAACCAGTACCAGTAAAGTCATAATATAGACAATACGGAGGGAAATATGAAGAACAAAGTATCAATTATTGGTGGAGGTATGACCGGTTCCACGAGTGCTCATTGGTTAGCGGAACGTGAAATTGCTGATATCGTATTAGTCGATATTGTCGAAGGTATGCCTCAGGGAAAAGCGCTTGATTTACAGCAAGCGATGCCTATCATAGGGAAAGATGTAAGTATTATCGGAACCAATGATTACGATGCAACCGTAGGATCGGATATTATCGTTATTACGGCTGGTCTTCCGCGTAAACCTGGAATGAGCCGGGACGATTTACTGAGCGCAAATGCGGAAATTGTCAGCAAAGCCACCCTGGAAACGATTAAGCGCTCTCCCAACGCAATTTATATCATATTGACAAACCCATTGGATGCCATGGCGTATCTGGCTATGAAATTAAGTAACCTTCCACGTGAAAGGGTTGTCGGACAAGCGGGAATCCTTGATTCTGCCAGAATGCGCACTTTTGTTGCTGTAGAATTGGGCGTGTCGGTTGAAAATGTGCAATGCTATGTGCTTGGTGGTCATGGAGATGAAATGGTGCCATTAACCCGCCATTCAAATGTTGCCGGCACATCATTACGCGATGCTATATCCCCGGAACGTCTCGAAGCAATTGTGAATCGTACCCGAAAGGGAGGCGGTGAAATTGTCAGCTTATTGAAAATAGGAAGTGCTTATTATGCTCCAGCTGCTGCAGTAGCACAGATGGCTGAGGCTATTCTAAAGGATAAACACTTAATTATTCCTGCCTCGGCGTATATGAAAGGCGAGTATGGTTTAAAGGATATTTTCTTTGGAGTTCCCGTACAGCTTGGACGGAAGGGGATTGAGAAAGTCATTGTATATGATTTATATGATGGAGAGAGAGAAGCCTTAACTCGATCCGCAGAAGCAGTTCAACAAACAACGGAAGCATTACGAAAATTGGTAAAAATTTAATGCGGGAGATACCAAAATGCTATTGAAAGATAAGATCGAAGAGCAATTGCCTGAATGGCGTGAAAGAATAAGGAAGCTACTTAAAGAAAAAGGGGATGTGAAAGTCGGCGATGTAACTATATCCCAGGTTTATGGTGGCATGCGCGATGTTAAAAGTCTCGTTACAGATATTTCGTACGTAGACCCCGCAGAAGGAATTCGCTTTAGAGGTTATACAATCCCAGAGGTATTGGCAAAACTACCAAAACCAAAAGGAGCGGAGATGCCTTATATTGGAGGACTATATTACTTATTCCTGGTTGGTAGTATTCCATCAACCGAGCAAGCCTTGGAAGTTGAAGCAGAGTGGAAGAAACGCGGAAAAGTACCCCAATATGTATTTGATGTCATTCGCGCCTTACCATCTGATGCCCATCCGATGACATTATTCAACCTGGCAGTATTAACCTTACAGCGGGAATCACTATTTTCGAAGCAATATCATGAGGGACTCAAGAAAGATTCGTACTGGGAACCTATGCTCGAAGACAGTATGAATCTGATTGCCAAGCTCCCTGAAATCGCAGCTTTCATATATTCATTGAAATACAAGAAAAGTGACTTTATTCCATCCGATCCAAATATGGATTGGGCTGGTAATTTTGCTCATATGATGAGAGTTAAAGATCCTCTTTATGAAGAATTATCACGCTTATATTTTTTACTTCATTCCGACCATGAAAGTGGCAATGTAAGCGCCCACACGACTCACCTCGTTGCTTCCTCTCTTTCGGATATTTATTACGCTGCATCAGCTGGATTAAGCGGCCTGGCAGGACCATTGCATGGTTTAGCTAATCAGGAATGCTTGATCTGGTTGTTAAGCGTAAAAGAGAAGTGTGGTGAATGCTCCTATGATAAGTCTGCATTGCGCCAATTTGCCTGGGATACTCTGAATAGTGGGCAGGTAATTCCAGGATATGGTCATGCAGTATTGCGGAAGACGGATCCACGTTATACCGCCCAGTTGGAATTTGGTAAGAAATACTTCCCGGAAGATGAAATATTTCGGCTTGCTGCTCTGGTGTATGATGTAGTTCCTGAGGTTTTAAGGGAGCAGGGAAAGGCCAGGGATCCATGGCCCAATGTGGATGCAATCAGTGGTTCATTACAGTATCATTTTGGGATCAAAGAATTCGACTTTTATACTGTGATTTTTGGTGTTAGTCGTATCCTGGGGGTATCGGCAAATGTTGTTTGGGCAAGAGCACTGGGTCAGCCGATCGAAAGACCGAAATCCCTTACAACTGCCATGCTCGAAGAAATAGCCAGTAAAGTATAATAGATAATTGATACGATAAAAATTATAGCGGTGGAATTTTCCACCGCTGTTTTTACTTTTAGGGTGTTGGTGTGACAGCTGCTGGTGCACCTGTCCAGCTAAAATATCTTGGAGAGCTTTCAGCACCAGCAGTTGACCAGATGGGATTACCACTATCATCAGAACCGCTAATACGTACAACATCAATGAACCAGCTAAAAACGTGGGCATCCCTGTCCGTTGGACGAATGGTTGACGGGACGATGTATTTTGTATCCGTGACCTGGTCCACCAAAGACGGACCTAACGCAGCGGTGAGATCCTCAATTGTAACCCTATAGGCTTCATTTTCTTGTAAGGAGCCGACAGAAGCCCATTGAAGGGTGATGGAATCATCCGCTATCGTAAGCGGTGCGCCATTCACTGGAAGGAGAAGGTTGGGTGCGGTATAAGGAGGTGGAGGAGTGGCTGTTGGTGATGGACCTGGGGTGGCAAATTGCCTGCACAAAGGGATGGTAAGTGGCTGACCCAAATAAACTGTATCACCCGAGAGACCATTCTCTTCCTTAATAATTTCCATTGGGACATTATAGTTCGCAGATATGCTACCCAGCGTGTCAGTCGATTGGACGATAATTTCCACTTTTTCACAGGCTGCTTCAGTTTGTTCAGCCAGGCTGTAAGTGGCAGAGGGTAATGCTGTCACAGTGGGTGTTGGTTGTGGGATAAGTAAAGGCTGATTAATGACTAAAGTATCGCATGCTGCTGGGAGATTATTTAAAGTGACAATGCTTTGTACTGATATATTAAAGAATAGTGCTATCCCAATGCAGGTATCATTTGCTTTCACCAGATAAGTGACGGGAGTCGCGCTCGGTTCGGGTGTGTTAGTTAATGTAGGCAGGGGTGATGGTGTTGCTGTCTGGGTACCGGTTGGTGTAACGGTGATTGTCGATGTCGCCGTTGGAGGAATTATAGCTTCAGGGGTTTGGCGAAGTGCAAAATACACCATGATTGCCCCAATCCCCAGGAATATAGCTAATAATCCAATTGCAGCAGGCAGACTTAAGGTAATCGATGGCATTCGACTGCCTTGAACAACCTTGGAAGATTGTGCGACTTTTTCAATATTCGCAAGATCGGCCCCACATACCAAACATCGAGTCGCATCCTCCTTGACACGTGTCCCGCAGGTGGGACATAGTTTTGTGGGTGATGTGCTTATTTCAGGAGTCATATTTTTTAAGGGTCCAGCAGATTGCCACGACTTGGCGCATTATACCAGCTTTTTTTTATTAAACGGGCGGTTCGGTCAGCGTACTCCAGTCGTACTTATAGGCCTGGATGTGCGTGATATACTCAAAAAATGATTATTAACAGCCTCTATATTCACATACCATTTTGCATTCATCGATGTGGATATTGTGATTTTAATACCTATGCAGGTCTACAAAGATTAATACCTGCATACTCAAAAGCAGTTTGTATTGAATTGGCATATCTATCCCAATCAGTCAAAGAACGATTACTTGTACACACCATTTATTTTGGTGGTGGCACTCCGTCACTGGTACCAGCTGATGGGTTAAGTGACATCCTCGATACTGTTGATAATCATTTCGATCTATTACCATCTCCAGAGATAACATTGGAAGCCAATCCAGGTACGGTGACTGAGGAGTATCTGACGCAAGTACACAGTCTGGGTGTAAACCGGATAAGCCTTGGAATGCAATCGGCCGACCAGAAAGAGCTAACACTGCTGGAAAGGCAACACACATTTAAGGATGTAGTAAGAGCAGTGAAATGGTTAAGAAATGCAGGAATTGATAACTTAAATCTTGATTTAATCTTCGGATTACCCTTTCAGGTATTGAAATCATGGCAGATAACTTTGGAAGCTGCGTTATCCTTACAACCGGAGCATCTATCTCTATATGCCCTCACCCTTGAGCATGGCACGCCTCTGCAGCATAAAGTGGCAACTGGCATTCTACCTGAGCCTGATCCTGATATAGCTGCAGATATGTATGAAGCTGCCAGTGAAAGACTGGCAAATGCTAGATATACCCAATATGAAATTTCAAATTGGGCGTTAACGAATGATTCTGGTGAACAATATTCATGTCAGCACAATCTGCAATACTGGCGAAATTTAGCGTATATCGGCGTAGGAGCTGGCGCGCACGGTTTTATAAATCATTATCGAACTGTGAATGTCGCAACCCCCGGTGCTTATATTCGAAGGATGAGGAATAAATCTTCAGTATCTGAAGGGGGTTATATGTTTCCACGTACTCCAGCGACGATACATATGAGTTCCATCGATACTGATACCGAGATCGGTGAGACAATGATGATGGGTTTACGTCTTGTATCGGAAGGTGTTTCAAACCAGGAATTTCATCACCGCTTTGGAGTAAATCTACAAGAGCGATTTGGTATCCAAATCGACCGTTTGATTTCCCTAGGTTTATTGGAATGGACTGTTGAGCAAGGGAAAAGATTACGATTAACCAATAAAGGACACTTATTGGGTAATCAGGTATTTAAAGAGTTCATATAAAAGTTTACTTTTCATTATGACTGCCGATTGATCAGGCTCATTGCCAGGTTTATTAAGGTCTCAGCAGCGGTTCCACTCGGACGGGCTTCCTTAAGTGAAGATAGCGCTTCATTAACAAACCGGCTTGCTTGAGATCGTGAGAATTCTTTTCCTCCCTCCAGCTCTAGTAAATTCCTGAGTTCATTGACTTCACCAAGGCGTATCGGTCCTTGCTCCCAACGCGCAGCAAACTTACCAGCTTTGGATAACCCATACAACACGGGTAGAGTTACTTTTCCTGTTACCAGGTCACTCTTACTCGATTTGCCAGTCAGGCTTGAATTTCCCCAAATCCCAAGTAAATCATCTTGGACTTGGTAAGCTAAACCAAGCATCCATCCAAATTTGTGATACAAACTAACCTCTTTGTCGCCACACTCAGCAGCCAAAGCACCCAATTCAGTGCTTGTAGCGATCAATGCGGCAGTTTTTCCTTCCACCATTTGCCAATAATCATCGATTGACAAATCATCCCTTGCCTCATAAGACAAGTCTAAGTATTGACCTTGGGTGAGATGCAAGCAAGTAGATTGAAGGATTTCTGCTGCTTTAAGCGCGATGGTGGGAGAAACTGTCTCGGATAAGCGAACGGCTTCCAAGTGCGCCAGGGCGAACATGGCATCACCGGTGTTAATCGCTTGTGGAATGCCCCACTTCTTCCAAATGGTTGGCCGACCACGACGGAGTGGGCTGTGGTCTTCGATATCATCATGAATCAGTGAAAAATTGTGTACCAACTCTACTGCGGTTGCACCTGGTAGGGCGCGAGTCCAATCGCCACCAGCTGCTGAACATGATAATAAGACTAATAAGGGTCGGATTCGTTTTCCACGGCTCTCAACATTTTTACGATTGCCCTGCCATCCCATATGATAGGTGAGCATATCATGTAGTTTAGTGTTACCAAAATTATTCGCTCGCTTCACAGCTTGCTGAAGCTCATCTTCTATTGCATCAAGATAAGTTTGGGTAATGCCTTCAATGGAGTTTGGGAACATTCGTTTATTTTTTTACTAGTTTATCGAGACGAAGTTGTTCTAATGATTCCGACCCTGTCGCAAACATGCAAATAGATAATTCTTCTTTGATTAAATTGATAAGTTTTATAGTTTCATCAATAGAGTGGATTGCAGTTTTAAGAAACGGACCAGCCATACCTCCCAAAGATGCCCCCAATGCAATACACTTAGCTATATCTACTCCGCTACGCAACCCACCAGATGCGATTATTTTCATGCCCGGAGCTACCTCAACGACATTTTGAATAGACTCAGCTGTAGGAATGCCCCAATCAGAGAATGAGGCAGCCAGTCTACGTCGTGTATCACTCTCAGCTCGATACATCTCAACCTGGGACCATGATGTTCCACCTGCACCAGCCACATCGATGGCTGCCACTCCTGCTTGAGCAAGAAGAATTACATCTTGTTTGGAAAATCCCCAACCCACTTCTTTGGCGATTACAGGCACAGACACAGCCTTGCACACAGCCTCAACTTTATTAATCAACCCTGCAAATTGGGTATCGCCTTCATTTTGGACAGCTTCTTGGATAGGATTAAAGTGAAGGACAAGTGCATTAGCTTCGATCATATCTATGGCACGTTGACATGCATCAGCATCGTAACCATAATTGAGCTGAATCGCACCTAAATTCGCAAGAAGGAGGATATCTGGTGCTATATGTCGAACCTGAAAGGTGCCAGCGAGCTCCGGGTGTTCCAGGGCAATCCTTTGGGAGCCAACCCCCAAGGCAACATGAGTTTCTTGAGCCGTAGTTGCTAAGTTCTGGTTGATCTTGAAAGCTTCACTTGTTCCACCAGTCATTGACGAAATAAGCAGTGGTGCGCTAAGCTGCTTGCCAAATAATGTTATCCGGGGATCAACATCCTTCAAATTGATTTCAGGTAGTGCACGGTGAATAAAATGAAATTGCTCCAATCCGGTCGTCAATCCAGACTGCACATCTTCTTCTAGATTTATTCGAATGTGTTCAGATTTCCGTAATCCAATCGGCGTAACTTCTTCCATAGTAGAGTGTTCCTGATGTTTGAATAATCTTACCAGCCTGAACATTGCATGTCAACAACTTAATCCTGAGACTTGACATATTGACATCTGAGGATACAATTGCGCAGTATCAGGCACATATTCCCCGAAGGAGGATTAAGTATGATGGAACAAATTGAAGTTTACAATAAGGTGAAAGCAATCATTGTAGACTTACTAGGTGTGGATGAAGCTAAAATTACTCCTGAGGCTCGTTTCCGTGAAGACCTCGAGGCTGACTCATTGGACCTGGTAGAATTGATTATGAAATTCGAAGATGAATTTGGTGGTGAAATTTCTGACAAGGAAGCTCAGGAAATCAAAACGGTTGGTCAGGCCGTTGAATATCTTCAAACTCATTCTAAATAAATCATATTTTGTAACAATATGAGGCGCAGTGTAAACTGCGCCTCTTTATACGTATTTAATTCGTTTTAGATGAACTGCTCGTGAAAGCATATGGTAATAATAATGGAATAATTTGCCAATTTTGTGATCCTTGGAGGAGAAGATGAAACCGAAGAGAGTTTTGTTTGTAATAGCTGTCATCATCATAATTTCAATATTATCCGTAGCATGTAGCAAAGGTCAGGCGACTACACCCTCACAATATCCCATTACTACCCAGGAGCCAGGTGGATCCACATCGCAACCTGTGGTAGCCACAAGTGCACCGTCTGGCGTTCCAGAAGATGTTCCGATCATGCCTGATGCATATGATCTACAAATCCCAAATCAGTTGAATTTAACTTATAAAGTAGATCTTCAAATAAAGGATGTTGTAGCTTTTTACCAACAGGAACTCCCTACAGATGGGTGGGATCAGCCAGCTAATCCTGATAGTGTAGTCGGCTCCATGGCACAGATGGCTCGTTCAAAAGCGAATGGAGACCGCATAACATTTTCAATCCAATACAATCCTGTTGGTGAGTTTACCATTGTTCAAATTTATATAACCCGGACTCCGTAAGGATTTATCGATTAATTTAGAATGGGGAATAAGCCTGTGAACGATATCAACAGACTTGTTCCCCATGATTATTTAATATTAAAAGAGTAAGCTGGGTATTTCTTCGGGATGTGTAGCCACACGGACGCCAGCTGCCTTGAGAGCCTTGATCTTGTCAGCAGCCAAACCTGAACCACCTTCAACGATCGCCCCAGCATGCCCCATACGTTTACCCGGAGGGGCTGTCTGACCAGCGATAAAGCTAACCACTGGTTTAGTCATATTACTAGCAATATATTCTGCTGCTTTTTCTTCATCGGTTCCACCAATCTCACCAATCATCACCACTTTCTCGGTCTGTGGGTCTGCTTCAAACATAGTGAGAGCATCGATAAAGTTGGTGCCATTAATTGGATCTCCGCCAATCCCAACGCAGGTGCTAATGCCATGATTTAGCAACTTTAGCGCATACAGGACTTCATAAGTTAATGTCCCTGAGCGTGATACGACGCCGACATTACCGGGGATGGCAATGTTACCTGGGATTATGCCTACCTTAGATTCACTTGGTGTAAGCAAACCCGGGCAGTTTGGTCCAACTAGACGAACCATTTTCTGATCGAGGTAATTCCGAACACGCATCATATCTTGTACGGGGATGCCTTCTGTTATACAAACGATCAACGAAATGCCAGCATCAGCTGCTTCATAGATTGAATCAGCAGCGAACTTTGACGGAACAAATATACAGCTAGTGTTTGCACCGGTTGCTTCCACAGCGACTTTAGCTGAATCGAATACTGGTACCTTTCCCTCGATAACCCACTCGCCACCTTTTCCGGGGGTCATGCCAGCGACCACATTTGTACCATATGCCAGCATTTGGGTACTATGAAACAGACCCTCGTTACCTGTAATGCCATGAACGAGTAGGCGTGTATTTTTATTAATCAGGATACTCATCGGTACTACCTCCCTGCTTTCTCAGATTTGGCAGCAGCAACCGATTTTTTAGCTGCGTCTACCAGGGTTTCTGCTGTGATCATATTTGCATCCGAGAGCAGCTTGCGACCTTCTACTGCATTCGTACCAACTAAACGAACTACCATCGGGATATGCGGTCTGACTTCATTCAGTGCTGTTAAGATGCCTCGTGCTACTTCATCACCGCGCGTGATGCCCCCAAATATGTTGAATAAAACAGCTTTAACATTCGGATCAGTCAATATGATACGAATGGCAGCCGCAACTTTATCACTACCAGCACCGCCACCAATGTCCAGGAAATTGGCAGGCTCACCACCAAATAACTTAATAATATCCATGGTGGTCATGGCCAACCCTGCACCATTGACCATGCAGCCAATGTTTCCATCCAACTTGATGTACGTCAGGCCATACTTTCGTGCTTCTACCTCTGCAGGAGCTTCAACATCCAGGTCTCGTAATTCAGCCAGGTCTGGATGGCGGAAGAGAGCATTATCATCAATGAGCATTTTTCCATCCAGAGCAATCAGCTGTTTATCCTCAGTGATGACCAGCGGATTGATCTCAGCCAAAGTGGCATCACAATCCTGGTAAGCACGCCAAAGGCCATTGGCTATCTGGTTGAAAACTTTCCAATGTTGCTTGGGTAGATCAATTCCGATGGCAATATTGCGCGCCTGGTAATCTTTTAGTCCGAGGAGAGGATCAATGTGAGATTTGATAATTTTTTCTGGTGTGGTACGCGCGACCTCTTCGATCTCCACCCCACCAGCTGAAGAAGCCATCATTACAGGCATTCGAGCTGCCCTGTCATTGGTTATACCCAGGTAAATCTCTTTGGAAATATTAGCAGCTTCATCCACCAGGACTTTTCGAACTGGGAGACCTTTGATTTCCATTGCCAGGATCTGGGCAGCTACATCTTCAGCTTCGTGTGGATCTTTTGCCAGGCGAATGCCTCCTGCCTTGCCACGACCGCCGACCAGCACCTGCGACTTTATCACCACTCGACCCCCCAGCTCGTTCGCGATGTGACGTGCTTCATCCGCTGTGGTAGCAACACTCCCTTTAGGTATGGGTATGCTATATCGTGAAAATATTTGTTTTGATTGGTATTCGTGTAATTTCATCCCATGTAACTCCTCACTTGAGGGAAATTATGTTTAATATTAGCGGGGAGATTATACCACCCTGACTTGTAGGCGTCGTTTGACGAACATAACTTGTCAGGGGTCACATAAATAATGTTTTGAGCCCAATCACCCATAGTTAAACAATGCCCTTTGAGACATCAAATACTCAAAGGGCATTGCTCGATAAATGGGCTTATTGAGCTGGCAAGCTGAAATGCATAATGCGGCCATTTCCCGTATCTGCAATCCAGACACCGCCTTTCTCATCGACAATAATGCCAGTGGGAAAATTGAAACCATTGGTGCCAATGCCATAATCCCCAAAGTAATTGACGAAAGTCCCTGTTGAAGTGAAATGCAAAACACGGTAGCCCTCAGGATCGGTGGCATACACATTACCATTGTTATCCACTGCAAGGTAAGGCTTATTATCCAATGACTGACCATACCAGGCGGCGACTTCCCAATTATTAAGGGGGAGATAACTGCCACTTGCATCTGCTACCATTACCTGAATTCGCTGATTCCATGTATCAGCGATGTATACCAAACCATCCTTATCCACTGCGATACCCACAGGTTCATCGAACTGACCAGGTTCCAGTCCGACAGAGCCGAATTGGTTGATGTAATTCCCATCCGCGTCATATACAACTACTCGCTTATTGCCAGTATCTGTGACTAACAGGTTTCCCTTACTATCCATGGCAATATCACGCGGTCCCCATATGGCAAAGGGAGTATCTGCCTGACCAAAATAACCCCACATATTCACAAACTGACCTTCTGCAGTGAACTTTTGTATACGATAATTCCATGTGTCAGCTACGTATACCGAGCCATCAGTACCAACAGCAATCGCCCAAGGTTCATAGAACGTGCCACCGGGTGCCTCACCTTTAGAGATGTCTGCAAATGAACCCCAAACCTGTAACACACTTCCATCCGTAGCTAGGTGTTGGATGCGATTATTAGATGTATCAGCCACGTAAAGTGTACCATCTGGTGCGAGAGCCAGGTCGCGAGGGCTTTGGAATTGGCCGGGTTCAGTACCGGTCGAGCCGATTACCTGATCTGCATTCACCATAAGCTGTTTCCCTTCATACGGGTCAGCCTGGACTGGGGTGGTGCTGGCTGTAGAGCCGTAATCCCATAACTGGGCTACGACATCTTTCCTGATATACAAGCGCATCTTTTCGGAGGGGTTCCAATTTTGAAGGCTCATATCTTGCCCCACGAGCTGGCTATACAATTTGTAATCCCTATTCAACCAAACTTGGAAGATAGCTTCACGCATCTGGGGATTAGTGATGACGTAAAGCAATCGTTGTGAGTTCAAATTAAAATAATCCATATTTGGCCACCATATACGGATGTAATCAAATTCATTATATGCCTGGCCAACCACGGCTTCGATTTTTCCGAAATTATCTTGCCCAACCAGTATGACGGGAACATCGCGCAAGTCACGCGTGGGGGTGCTTCCATAATAGCGCTGGTTGGGGAAATTACGCAAATACCACCAAAATGGATACGTAGTTTTATCGTCATAAGCAACCGTCATATCGAGCCCACCAGTAAGACGCCTGGAAATATCGGTGATTTGTTGCAGGGCGATCTTATCGCCCGGTGCACAGTGTGCGTATACCAGGTATTCTTTGGCTGTATCATAATTAATATAGGAGGCTGTGAATGCTGCCCGGACGGTGAGGACAGCTAACAAACCCAGGAAAACGAAGCTGATACCCCGGCGGACCAAGCGGGGTGACCAATCTTTAGTTAAATAAATAATACCGACTGCACTGGCAATCGTCATCAGTAATGCGATGACGAAGCCACCTGTAGCAGCTAATTGGTCTAAAGACTTACCTGCGAAGGGTGGGGTGCTTCCAAGCAATAAACGTAATGCACTCAGCAGTGCTGGAACAAATACAACGAGAAGGGCAATTGCCAGCCACCCTTTTTTACTACGGAATGCAATCCAATCCGTGGTATCAAACAGGTAACCGATTGACCAGCCTGAAAGCAAGATCATTGGCAGTGTTATATGCACGGTAAGCCAAGGCATTTTTTCTCCGGCAATGGAAAATGCCAATAAGCTGGTAACAGCCCAAAAGACAAGCAGTCCAATTACTGGAGTTTTTACAGGCAAGGACGATGGTTCTTCAGCCGGCGTTATTGAAGTCTCTACTTGCGAATCGTCATCGTCTGTTTCTTCATCGGTTGATGTAGGTATTGGTAGATCTGGCTCTTCGATCATCCGGTTTTCAGCTGTAAAAGTATCATCGTGGATGGTCTTACGTCCCATGATTGCGAGAAAGATACCCAGAATACTGCCTATTGCAGGTAAGAACTCGTACATTGGGATTTGAATCAGTGCATAGTAATACATTGGCTGATCACCCCGGTTTACGGCTTGCTGTGCTAACCAATATCCAAGCGAGCCTACCAAACCTGTGAAAAACCCAGCCTCAACGTTCGTGAATATGCTGGTATACAGCACGATATATATTACATACCAGATTCCCGCATTAATCAACCATTGGCGCTTGTTCCACCATAAACCCAGGATGATAGAGACAATGATCACTGGGATCACGATAGTGGCCATATGCGCAAGATCTATGAAGGTGAGGGCACGCACTTCAGTCGCGTTTACTGGGACTTTCCAGCCGAAGAAATTTATTCCAAAGGCTGATAGTTGGGGCAATACGAGCGTACCCAGCAACATGAGTAAATCAAAAGAGCGTTCCTCCCGTATGCGATGGAGACCAAAACCGGATATAGCAAAATAGATAGCAGCTATTGCGCCAAGCAGCCCCAGGATTATTACTAAAATGGGTATGAAAGTCGGGATGGATGCGAAGGTCGGATAAGTAGGTTGCTCGGTGACCGTTGTTTGGCTGCTGGGGAATTTGATCCCCATACCTACGATAAGAATTACCAATGAAAAAACTAGTGCATATATGAAAGATGATCGGTGTTTTTCATGATTCCATTTGCGCTTCATCAAACGATAAATTAAATATAATGCCAAAAATAATAAGGCTTGGGCAGAATATATAAATGATGTTTCTTTGGTACAAAAATGTAGTACTGTGACAGTAGTAAAAATATACAAGAATTTAATCTTGCCTGTATCGATATAACGAAGCATTGACCAAAGCATCACCACACCAAAAAATGCTACAAATGCTTCGTTACGCACGTAGCGTCCGTAATAGAGCATATAAGGTGAGATAGTAAGCAACAGAGCTGCTACAAGGGCTCCTAAACGACCTAAATAACGGCGATACACCCACATGAATGCTACCGTAGCAATACTGAATAAAGCTGCGGGAATTCGTGCAGTTGTGTCACTATCGCCAAATAAAAAAAATGTGAGGGCAACCAGGTGGAATTGGAGCGGACCATGAGTTACTGGATCATGCGCATAGCCATTTCCTTCGTAGTACAACCAGGAGAAGTAAGTATGGGATGTTTCGTCATGGCTCATCACCCGTGGCTCAAGCATATATAATCGAGTGAAAATAGCAATAATCAAGATTAATGCGAATATTAGCTTTTCTAAACTGATCACAGGAGAATTAAAGATAGGGCGATCTAGCCATGATTTCTTTAATTCAGTAGATGGAGTCAGGGGAATTTCCATAATTTCTCCTCAAGATATATCTAATCAAACGCGCTTATTTTAACTCATTCGCCAAATTAATAAGCTCCGATTGTGTGGGACTGCCTTCACCAATAGTTCGTAATTCATAAACAATGTCACCCGCCAGCCAGCGAAGTGTTGATTGAGGTAAATCGTTATCCCAAATGGCGTTTATATTTATCAAACTGGTGGGAGTTTGCTTTTCGGAAGCTGGTTCCGTAGAGATGGCTTTCCATCCACCAACCACGAATTCACCTTGCATATCCCCAATCTTAACTAGTTTAACCATGGCACTCGCTCCAATACTGAACACGTCTTGACTATTCCCTCGGGGTCGCTGTGTGAGGAAAAGTTTGTAATTATTACCCAGATAGAGAAGTGTCACAGCATTGTAGCTTGCATCATACCGTGACCCGGTGAATGTAAGACCTTCAGGTAACGATGAGATTGATTTCACCCCAAAACCAGCCTGTTGTTGAACTTCACTCATACTGAGTGTAAAGTTAGCTGGATCTGAAAAGTTAAATAAATCCCCTGGACTGGCAGGAGTGACCTGAACTTCGATCTGATTCGACGGTGCGGGGATGAAGGAATAAAAGATTTGCCTGGCGATTGCTCGAACTGAGGGAATAAATGCGATTCCAAGCATTGCAATTATCAAGAATAAAACAATAAGCCCTAGTACTAACCTGCGAGCTGGTTTCCAGTAAGCCAAAGAGTTTAAGACGGTAGAAGAGCTTGGTCGTAGCCATGGGGCGATGCGTATCCTATTATAAAATCGTGTAGTAGGTTGAGGTCTGATAGAGCTCAACATTTCTTCAATTTCAAATTCAGTTGGTGCATTTTGATATGGTGACTTGTCCATAGGATGACTCAACCTTTTGACCAATCTTGGCGAATTTGCTTCAAGCATCGGCGGATAGTTACTGAGACTGTATTTTCTTCTTTTTGCAAATATTCTGCTATCTGCTTCACTTTCCATCCAAGCATATAACGCAAGACTAACATCTCGCGCTTATCATCCGGAAGATTTTGTAAAACTTGCCACAGGTGTTTGAATTGCTCATGACGGGTAGCTTGTTCTTCTGGTGTGACTTGGGAAGATATGTATATATGATTAATGTTGGTGTCATCCAATATAACGTTAGTATTGTCTGGATGCGTTTTCCTTCGACGATGTGCATCTATGACCAGGTGGTGTCCGATCGTGAAAAGCCAACATAATGCCTCATGATCGTCACCAAAAAAACGACCTCGCCCCTTCCAGGCTCGCATATAAGTGTCACAGGTTAAATCCTCCACCTCTTCAATCGGACCACCATGCATGCCATAAATAAAGCGAAAGATGATAATCTGTGTGTTCGTGTAAAGATTACTGAAGGCTTCAGGATCCTGCAGCGGTGGTTGGGAGGCTCGCATGATCAATTTAATGGGATAAACGCAATGAGTATCTAAATCTGACAGACGCTCTTAGTCGGATGGCTTTTTACCCCTCTTAGGTGCTCTAGCCTTGTTAACCAGGGCGGATTTTGGCATTGGTAAAGATTTAGCCTGAGTTTTTAATGACTTAATTTCTGCAGGGGTGAGATGGCGCCACTGATTTGGCTTAAGGTTCCCCAGAAATAAGTTTCCTATCCTGACGCGCACAATACTGACCACAGGCAGCCCAATCTGCCGGCACGTATCGCGTATTTGTCTTTTACGACCTTCCTTCATAATCACACGCACCCAGGTACCCTTGCCTGAGTGAGATTCAATCTCCACTTGGGCGGGAGAGCTATGATACTCATCCTCTAATACCACTCCATGCCGCCAGGCAGTCAGCTGTTTATCATCCGGGTGACGGGCTACCAAAACCCGATATTCTTTCTCATGCCCGTAGCGCGGATGGGTTAGCTGGTTGGCTAATTCGCCATCATTTGTCAGGAGAATTAAACCTTCACTGTCCACATCAAGACGCCCGACTGGATAAAGACTGCCTTCGATTTGCACCAGCTCACGTACCGTGGGACGGGGGTCTGGGGCGCTGACAGTGGATAAGACCCCCCTGGGCTTGTACAAAGCGATATATTGGAAAGCTTCCGGAGGTTTAACTAATTTACCGTCCAGCTTGACCTGATCTCTTTGGATATCAGCTTTCGATCCAAGGTGAGCCACTTGACCATTCACGGTCACACGACCTGCAGCAATCAGCTCTTCGCAAGACCGGCGCGATCCATAACCAGCATAGGCCAAAATCTTTTGTAGTCTTTCTTCCATATAGATTGTTATCCTACTTGTCGATTAAATCTTATGTCGAGATGATTTAATGGTCTATTGATAACCGTAAGGTTTTGACCTCAAACGGTCGAAAATCTAGTTCGATTTTTCCTTTACTTATAGATAATTCATTTTGAAATCTCTCAAGCATATCTGTCTGCGAGGCTTTGATTACTGGCAAAACTGTGGACAATATACAATGGGTCAAATTACGTTTACCTTCATACAAGCGTACTATGACATCGTTTGAGCCATCCTCAGCAAGTTTGATGGTTTCGAGGATGATATTCGTAGCATCTATCTCGAATATAGAGGCTTTTCCAGCAGCTCCAGGGTGCACCTGAACTGGGCAGTTCATTTCGTAACCTTCCTTTACGACATCGCAGTCACCGAAACTGCCATTCCAATAATAAATTGCATAGGTAAAGGTTTGTATGCCTTTATCTGCGACTGGATCGGGTGCCATGGCGGATTTAAGCAGGGTAAGGTTCATACTGTTGCCGAGCACATTGATCCCATATTTACAATCATTGAGAATAGCCACGCCGCGGTTTTCTTCTGCCAAAGCGGTCCACTTGTGATGACATACCTCAAACCGGTCAGCATCAAATGGTCGCGAGCGGTGATTAGGGCGGCGAATATGACCAAATTGGATTTCGTGGATCGCTTCATTCGTATGAATATTCACCGGAAACGCGACTTTTAGCAACTTATGGCTCTCCTGCCAATCGATGGTTGTCTCAAAGTCTATCCTGCGGCTATTTTTACGTAGACTGATTAATTGGGTTAAAGTAGATTGGTGAATCCTGCGGGTAAGTTTAATTTTCCCAATCACATCGGTCGATTGAACGATCTCAAGCTGTGCTGGTTCCTCGGTTGAAATAAGCAATGCTTCGGTCATGCTGTCAATATCCCAGGCGTCAAAGCGGGCAGGGATATCTTTATAAAGACAGAATCGATTTCCTGCTCCTGCCATCATGTCAATTCCAGTTTGTTTATCCACCAGGCTGATCAGCTCACCTCTGTGATTAAGGCTGGCATGTAACAACTCATTCTCAAGGCTGGTCTCGCTTACCTTGACGCTGTATCCAGGTTTTGAGATAGATTTTCCTTCAACATTATTTTTATTTAATGTCATCCACCCACAGGCTGGAACATTCACTTGGACGAACCCTTGGGGTAACTCGATGAGCACATTTCGTTCCCAGGAGAGAGAATTGAAAACGGTGACCGAATTTGTGGCTTTTAAATTTATAAATGTCTTTATTGCGGATTGCGTGGTATCCGTTGCATTGGCGATCACCTGGGAGAATGCACCGAGAGCTTCTTCATTAACCCTGTTTATGGATGAGCCAGGCAAGATGTCATGGAATTGGTTAAGCAGTAATTTATGCCAGGTAGGTTTTAGGTCATCGGGCGAAAAGGGATGGCCATTCAAGATGTGAGCAATGGTCCCCCACATCTCGGCATCGCGCAGGGTATATTCACTGCGTCGATTTCCCTGTTTTATTTTTGCTTGCGAGGTGTATGTGCCTCGGTGAGCTTGAAAATATAACTCACCTACATAACGGTCTTTTGGTAACCCCTGACGCTTTAAATCGGCGAAGAATTCACCTGGTGAAGCAAGCTCCACTCTGGGCAGACCTTCAAGGTCTCTGGCGCGCGATAGAAACTCCAGATGGTCACGAGTTGGACCTCCACCGCCATCACCCCACCCAAACGCGAGTAACATGGAACGAATACCATCTTTTTGAAAGCGGGATTCCCACCTGTCCAATATATTGCCTGGTCGGGTTTGACTGTTGTAATCCGTAAAAATGTGTGTTGGGATGGTTGACCCATCGATCCCTTCCCATAAGAAAGTATTATATGGAAATGGATCACCCCCATGATACATCCAGGCGATCTTTTGCGTGGCAAAGCTCGTGCAGCCACAGCTGAGCATTATTTGCGGGAGAGCCCCCGAATATCCAAACACGTCCGGAAGCCACATAACCTCCATATCCTTGGAGAATTCCTGTTTAAAGAATTGCCTAGCATACATAATTTGTCGGATCAGGCTTTCTCCACCGGTGATATTCGTGTCTGCTTCGACCCACATGGCTCCATCTGCAATTACTTTACCTGAAAGAACGGCTTGCGTAAAGCGCTCATATAACTCGGGGTAATGATTTTTGAGCATGAGATAAAGTTGAGGTTGCGACTGCAAAAATCGGTATTCCGGGTACTCTTCCATGAGAGAAAGTTGGTTAATTATCGTTCGAGCGATCTTACGGTCGGATTCTGCCCATGGCCAGAGCCAGGCTATATCAAGATGAGCGTGACCAAAGGCATAGAAGATCGGTGCAGTCGTGCCATTTACACATGCTAATAATGGGCGCAATCTATCCCGCCCAAGATTGATTGTCTCCAACATTTCTGGCTCAGGTAGCTCGAGATCGATCAAAAGTGTAACGTCTTTCAAACCTTGATCGATCTCTGATACTCGCAGGGAAGATGGATCTAAACGATTTCGAAGCTCAAAGAGGGTAGTGAAATCCAACGCTAACTGGTAAGCTTGTTCCCGCCAAATGCCATAATTACTTTCTCCAACCGCCACTTGAGTCTTCCCAGGCTCGGGGACCGATTCGTAACCATATCGGATCGGACCGCCACCCATAACGAGAGGCCCATGACCTGCGTAAGCTTCAACTAATATCGAAAATTTTTCTCCGGGAATGCCATTTCGAGTTAATGTAATTTCTCGCCTGGCCCAACCGTAAGATCCCACTACCTTGCCATTTGACCAAACAAGGCACTCACCATTTTCGGTAGGCTTGGAGGCAGGATTCATGCACAACACGATGCGCCTTCCAGCAGCTTTTTCAGGTAGAGTTAAATCGCATTTAAACCAGCCATATTCCCACTTTGCTCCCCAAGGGGTGCCAACAGGCATTGGGTGAAAATTATGTTTTAATGCCTGTTCATAAGATAACTGCTTTCGAGTGACAAAGCCACTCAGCTCAAGCGTCCCTAACGGCTCATAACAGATTTGCCAGAGAGCATTATCCCAATGGGTAACGCGATTTAGCCATTCTTTGGTCAATGACATATAAATTCTCCACTTACCATTGCGTTATGTTCCCCAGGTCTAGCTTGATTGTCTCGTCGATAGAAGTTGAATGTTACTTCGAAAGCAATAATTTTGCCATGGTTACTGCGCGACTGGCGTCTGGTGCGTATCCATCTGCACCTATATGTTGTGCATACTCTTCAGTCAGTGGGGCACCACCAACCAAAACCTTTACCTGCTGGCGATAACCAGATTCTTCCAACGCATTAATGACTGGTTTCATATTTTGCATGGTAGTAGTTATTAAAGCTGACATAGCAAGGATATCGACCTGGTCTTTTTTTACTGCAGATATATAAGTAGCTGGATCGACATCCACTCCCAGGTCGATGACCTCAAACCCCGACCCTTCAAGCATCATCTTGACCAGGTTTTTGCCAATATCATGATAATCACCCTGGACAGTGCCAATAGCCACTTTCCCCGCAGGGTGGACGTCATTACCTGCCAGGTATGGTTTAAGGATGCTCATACCTGATTGCATCGCTCTTGCAGCTACCAGCATTTCTGGCACGTAGTATTCGCCAGCTTCAAACAGCCTTCCAACTTCCTGCATGGCTGAGATCATGCCATCATTCATGATTGATGTTGGTGGAATGCCTTGTTGGAGGGCAGATTTGACATGAATCGTCACATCTTTATGCTGACCACGTAATACATCTGAATAAATTTGAGCTGTGATAGGTTCCATATCGAGTTCATCCGCAAGTTATTGATTAGTTGATTAACTCCATAATATATGTAAATTCATACTTGGAATTAAGTAAACGATATTGATCCATGGTATCTGGTCCACAACTGGCTGTTCCCAGACCACGCATACATCGGTCAATGTTTACCCAGGTTTCACTCCGAGGTGATAATTCATAGGTATGGTGGGCGGAATAAAGATCATTGGCTTTAAAATGACTGGCGGAAAACTCAAATGTTGGGCTGCCTTCCACCTTGATTCCACGCCCGTCATGATCACATAATGTTAACCAACGGACATCTGTTTTATGTCCGTGCTCCTGAGGCATTATATATGGAATGTACTGATCATTCACTGTGCTTGTGTAATGACCAACCATCGCCGATGTTTTTCGATCAGGGTAATTCTCCCATGGCCCACGGCCATACCATTCCAATTGCTCCAGGCTGGAAGTAAAGCAAAGATCGATGCCAACTCTTGGTAGATCGATAATTCCATTCGTTATGATGACTTGATTGGAAACCAGTAATTTTCCAGTCGATAGAAGAGTATAGCGATGGATATGTGTGAAGTCGTCCCATTTTCCCCGTCCAGATGCCAAATGGGTGATGATGATGGATACGGGTTGGTCAGGTTTCTTTAGAACTCGGAAGGATTTCAAACGATGTTGGAGCGCAGGTAACCCAAGCGATTTCCAGAAAGATAACACTTTCCAGGTTTCTTCCGGACGTTCGGATAGAAGCTTGATACCGTCATTATCGATTGCTGCTCGCCAAACATTTAATAAGGGTCCACGTTGAAGCAAGTTGATCCCATCACCAAATTCGATCAATTCCCCCACTTCCTGATCAAAAACTGCACTCACTTCATCTGAAGATAATGTGATCAGGTTCCCATTCTCGATCATTTCGGGAACGCGGGTTTCGCCCTGAGCATGGTAATTCTGTTTTTTACGCCTACCAGGTTTGGCGAGTGGGAGTTGCTCCCATGCAACTACGTGCCCAGCCGGTGCCCATGCATTCGATTCACGCAGAAAAAAATGAAAATTGAGAAAACACTCGCCATCAACACGATTTATAGTGGTAATGGGGAGCTCATAAAGCTTGGATCTTCCTGAAGGGATCTCCAGGTCGGGTAATTCCCCCCGTGTTACGATTGTGCCATTACAGGTTAAATCCCATAGACCATACAGCCAGCTCAAGGAGATGAAGTCCTGTTGATTAATGATGCGTATTCTCCCTCGAGTAAAGTTGTCCAGCTCAACCTTCAGGGGTTGAGCGAGGTATTTGAATTCGTACAAGGCTGGATGAGGCTGTCTATTTGGCCAGACGATACCATCAATGCAAAAGTTAGCATCATTGGGTTCATCCCCAAAATCTCCTCCATACGCCCAATATGGTTTGCCATCGCCGGTTGTCTGCAAAATGCCATGATCGATCCATTCCCATAAAAATCCCCCCTGAAGCCCAGGATATTTATCAAATGCAGCCCAATAATCAGCCAGGCTGCCATTACTGTTCCCCATACAATGAGAATACTCGCATAGAATAAGTGGGCGAACACCCTTATCATGCTGCGACCAGCTAATCAGATAGTCGATCGTGGGGTACATTGGGCATACTACATCCGAAACGCGTTGACCTCCTTGCCAACCATTTCCCTCCCAGTAATGTCCAATGGCAGATTCATACTGCAACGGTCGTGATGGGTCAATACCGCGGACGTAACCCGCAGCGGCATCATGGTTAGGGCCATATCCGCTTTCATTACCCAATGACCATAAAATGACACATGGATGGTTTTTATCCCGCTCGACCATAGCTTGTACGCGTTCCACAAATGCGTTGGTATAGCGTGGGTCGTGACACAGATCTTGAAAGTAGGCGTGGGTTTCGATGTTTGCTTCATCGATCACGTAAAAACCAATCTTGTCACATAAATCATAAAAAAATGGGTCCTTTGGATAATGGGAAGTGCGAATGGCGTTTATGTTAAACTGCTTCATCAAGTATAAATCTTTCTCAAACAGTTCAGGCGAAATTGCCTTACCAGTTATATCGTCATGGTCGTGATAATTCACTCCTTTGACCATAATTCGCTTACCATTAACCAGCAACATCCGGTCCCGAATTTCTATTTTACGAAAGCCAACCTTACATCTGGAAGATTCATTTCCATTAGGTGATTTTAAAGTGACAATCATGGTATACAAGTAGGGGGTTTCTACAGACCACTTTAAAGGCTTGGGAACAGCTTGTTCGAAATGAACCTCATTGATCGGGGAAAATGCTGCTCTCCATTCGTCCCGTTTCGAATTAAAAGTGGCACGAAGAGGTTGAGGAAAGACCGGATGTTGCTTAGGATCATATAATTGAGCCTCAACTTCACATTCCGCGGGATAATCCCCGGGGAATCCGATTTTAGCCTGCAAATGTAGGATGCCATCTTGATAATCCTCGATCAGATCAGCAATCGCAAAGATATCCTGTATATGCGGAACATTGGTAGAATACAGGAATACATCGCGCTGCAAGCCAGCCTGCCACCAATGGTCTTGATTTTCCAAGAACGATGCATCTGACCACTGAATCACAAGCATGATCAGCTCATTTTGTTCCGAAAACTTGGTCAGAGAGGTGATATCAAATTCGGCAGGTGTGCGTGAATCCTTGCTTATCCCCACCGGTTGACCATTCAGATAGATATATAAAGCTCCTTCACAGCCTCCGCTATGGAGAACAACACGTCTGCCCACCCACGATGGAGGTACGCGGAATGTACGGCGATAAATGCCGGTTGGGTTTACTTCAGGAACATCAGGTGGGATGTTTGGGAAAGGTATGACCACATTTGTATAGTGTGGGTGCCCAAACCCCTGCATGGTCCAATTACCGGGAACGTTGATAGGATGCCAATCTGCTTCATGGATGACGTCATCTGTGGCAGCTTCGGGTTTTGAAAGGATTTTGAAATCCCAGACACCATTCAAGCTAAGGAACCAGGGTGATAATTCTCGATCCAGGCTTAATGCGTCTTTTTGTGATGGAAATGGATACAATGCGGCGCGCGGGGGGAGTTTATTAATCCCTGTCAGATGTGGGAGTTTCCAGGTTTGACGACCAGCAATCTCAAGGAGAGTATTAAAAAGAGGCATCCATGACTTCCATAAATATAAAAGCTATTTCACCTTGCTATATTTTTCGAGCCATTCAGCCAGCAGTAAGAATATCGAGGCAGTCCATGAATATCCCGGGCATCGCAATCCTTTTCCTGAGAGAGCGTCATAGTTTTCCCAAAAACCTGGCTCCTGAAGGCACATATTACAGAATCGCTCTGCGATCAGGTGGGCTAGCCCTAATTCACCTGATACCACTAATCCATCAAATATAAGATACGTCGAAGCAGCCCAAATTGGACCCCTCCAATATCCATCTGCCATATATTTTATGCTGGAGGGAGGTTCTGACGCCAATCCGTACTGGGTCAGGAATGGACCTCCAGGGCGAAGGTCGGTGATCAGTGTATTCCGGAGCCGTTTTGGTAAGCGCTTACCTAATATCAGAGGAAGGTAATTGATTAGGCTTTGACTGGCTTCAGTTTCTTCATTTCCACTTAGCGGCGAATAAAAATGGTCATCTTTCACTGAATGAGAGAGCAAATCTGCAAGCTGCTTTTCTGACCTTGATCTCCATCGGTCGGCCGCTTTCTTTCTACCAATCGTTTCTGCGATGAATGCCAGACATTCACATTGCAGGACGAGGTAGGCAGCCAGGTCAGCGCCTTCAACGGGGTAGCCCTGGTCAAAAACTGTAGAATTATCCCACCCCGAGTCGTTGCCATGGAAATATTGAGGCAGACCATCCTGGTCAAAATCCCTATAGGTATACCACCAGTTGGTTAGCTTGCTCAATGGTTTATAGATCGAATTAAGATAAGGAAGCGATTTTTTTACACCAAGCTTACTCACTAATTTCTGGATAGCCCAGCCATGCAGAGGAGGATTTGTAAATCCATAAATAGGCTCCAAATCTGAAATCACATCCGGTAACATGCCATTTGGATCCTGATAATTAAAAAAGAGCAATAGCTGATCCCAGGCAAGCTGATGATCAGCATTGATTAACGCGATGGCATTAAAGAGGTTATCCCATGCCCAAATACCGTTCATCCAAAACTTGATTATATATACACTTGGACGGGTCAAGGCACCTTCCTTGGGTACCTGACAGTTCCATAATATTAACCAGGCGATTTCCGCAGGGATTTGATAAGTCTCCGGGACACTCGGTAATTTACTCAACCATTTAGCATAGTCTATTTCGTTGGATGAGAGGACTTCGTCAAAATCATGCATGGGCTGATTCCAGAAGGTCTCATAACGTGAGAAACGAATTGCACCATGGAAGGTGGAGATATCATCTTTTGGTTCGTATGTGATCGTACATGGAAACTCCCCCCAGTGTTTTTCTATTCCAGTGACAATAGGGGTAATCGTTGCTTGTGCAGATGAATTTTCATCTGCTCGAAACATGTGAATGCCACGCGCAAACCAGTCAATGAGGTAAATTTCACCCACAATTGGAGAATATTGAATAGGGAATACCTTAGATGGCAGTAACCTCAAGCCAACATTTTTTGCTTGGAAAATTAGAGTATCATGATCTGCAAAAGTCAGGACAACTTGTTCTCCTGCTTCTCCATTTAGATCCAATCTGTGTGGATATGACTGCCAGGTATATGGGACATCGTGGCCATCTTTGACCAGGGAGAGCTCAAAGAATTCATCCGCAGGGAAAGGTAGGTCGTGAAGGTTGTGGATGCGCTCACTACATGTTTTATAAAGCAGCCGTGGAGAACCACTTGAGTTCCGTGAGGTGATGGTTAAAAATGAGCCTCGCTGGGAAAACGGGATTTGATCTAACGCATACGTGATCATAGGTGTGTCATGATTTAACCATTTGATAAATCCCCCCGGAAACACCCGGAAGGGTAATCATCCAATTGCCACGTTGATTGGTGAATATTCCATCTGTACCATAAACAGTTTGTGGAAATTCCGATGAAAGGGAAGGGATCTCAGCTACAACAGTATAGGAAGATGGATTCACCGCGATAATAAAGGCACCCTCACCATTTGATCTCTGATAGACAAGTGGGTATTTGCCAGGTTGAGCGAAAAGAATTTCGAAAGTTGCTGAAGCCTGGAGAGCAGGATGGGTTTTTCGTATAGTCACAAATTTTCGTACACGGTGAAGCAGTGAATGAGGATCATTTTCCTGTTGAAGCACCGTAGGTCTATCCGGAGATGGGTCTATTGGCAGATATAACTTTTTTGGTTCAGCGCTTGAAAAACCCGCATTTTCCGCATTGGACCATTGCATTGGAGTACGTGATCCGGTGCGGTTGTAACCTCCTTCTTTAGAGTCTAGATCATCGAAAGAGCGCATGCCAATCTCATCTCCATACCATATGAAGGGTACTCCAGGCATGGTCAAGAGAAACATGAACACCAGCTCAAGATCATCGGTCGTGCGACCTTTACTCAAACGAGGGTTGATATCATGGTTCCCTGTGGGAAGGGCTATGTGACCCTTCTCATGAATCTTCTGATAATGCTTTAAATAATCATTCAGGAATTCCATAATATTGCCATGTCCATGTGAATCAAAGAAGCTGAAGCCATAGGGGTCGGATCCGGGACCAGAATCAAATGGCTTTCTCAAGAGGGCGGTATAACCGGGCATACCAAAGGGGAGGCAAAAATCCATATGAAAACCTGCGGGGATAGCCAGGGAAGGCTGTCCCCACTCAGAAACCAAACACGCATCTGGAAACTCTATGTCCAGCCAGGCACGGATTTCCTGCCATAGTTTGATCGTTTCACGGCTCCCTGGATCAGCTTTCACCAGCCATCCTGCCATATCCACCCTGAATCCACTGGCACCCATCGCCAACCAATAGCGCATGATATTTTTCAGCTCCTGGCGCACTTGCTGTGGACCTGGTGAATCCACCGGTTGTTGCCAAGGTTGAGATGGATCAGGACAGGCAAAACCATAATTCAAGGCTGGCTGGGAATAAAAAAAGTTAGTGATGTAACAACCATTGCGTTGTGCAAATCCACTCACCACCTTATACCCAGGTACTTCCCACTTCCAAGCAGAATCTGTCCAGATGTAATAATCAGTATATTGGTTTCTTTCCGGCTTGCACGACTCTTTGAACCAAGGGTGCTGAATTGAGGTATGACCTGGCACAAGATCAAGCAGTATCCGGATTCCTCTCTTATTGGCTTCATCAAATAGTCGTTTGAGATCAGTGTTCGTCCCATAACGTGGAGCAACCTTGTAATAATCGGCCACGTCATAGCCTGCATCCTGAAAAGGTGATTCAAAGCACGGGTTCAACCAACAGGCTGTAATACCAAGGGATTGGATGTAATCCAATTTGGCGATGATGCCAGGGATATCTCCAATGCCATCACCATTCGAATCATAATAAGTCTGAGGATAGATTTGGTAAAAAATTGCGTCTTCAAGCCAGGCAGGGATGGATTTGTGTATTTGTTCTTCCATGAGTTCTCCGGGTTTTAGTGATAATCTTTTTTTGTAGGAGTGAAGTATGCCAGATTGTCCTTCAATCCGCCTGGCCGATTGCGGGTCAACCAGACCAATTGATATTCAGCGATGATCTTTTCCAAATCATCTATCAGGTATTTGGGTGAATATTCAGGTGAGCCAAATCCATAAACGCCTCGCATACACGCATGCCGTAATAAGTCACCAGTGAGATTAAATTCGCATAGTAAGAGTTCTTTATCGCGTCGTAGTGAGTTGATACTGGATTGTTCATTACTAACCTGGTCATCGCGTAACGTAAAGATTTCGCCGGTGATTTTCAGGTTACGTGGGTTGGGTAGAAGGGCGGGAATATTCTGCATGCTTGCCAAGCCTGATCCTCGCATGATCTACAGATACCAGAATAGACTTAAGGAAAATCCTATATAATTTACTAATTATACGTGATAGATTGTACAAAATTCCTGGAGGTTCTATGAATCAGCCCTTTATATTAGGTTTGAATTATTTGCCAAGGAAAAAAGGCCTGTATTGGTGGTCTGATTTTGATGCCGGTGAAGTCCAGGAGGAGTTTTCCATCATCCACGAGCTTGGGCTTACTGTGGTGCGTATATTTTTATTATGGGACGATTTTCAACCTGCACCTGATGAGATTTCAGCTAGCAATCTTAATAATTTAATTACCGTATGTGATATTGCAGCAAGTCACAATCTTAAGTTGGATGTGACCTTCTTTGCCGGTCATATGAGCGGACCAAGTTGGGTACCCCGCTGGATGCTCCACGGCGAAAAGCCACAATATATCAGGCAAGTGGTAAGCGCCGGTAAAATTGTCAACAGTGGTTACCTAAATCCATTTTCAGACGAATCGGTGATCGAAGCAGAAAAACTACAATTAAGGACAGTCGTCCAATTGCTGAAGGACCACCCAGCAATCTGGTGCTGGAATTTAGGCAATGAGCCGGATTTATTTGCCATACCACACAGTGACGTCATTGGTGAAAAATGGGCGTCCGATTTGGTCAAGACGATTAAAGACGTCGATCCATCTCACCCGGTGACTTGTGGCTTACATATAGCCAGCTTGCTATACAACAATGGCTTACGCCTGGACCAGATATTTTCCAAAACCGATTTTGCTGTCATGCATTCCTATCCGATGTATATGTCGGAATTAACCGGAAACCCGTTGGATCCGGACTTTGTCCCCTTCACGTGTGCATTAACTGCTGCGATATCGGAGAAGCCCGTATTGATGGAGGAATTTGGTGGTTGTACTGCACCCCCAGGCAAGGAATCATTCGAATGGGAATGGACTAGTTACGGAAGAGAGACCAAGCAATTTATGGCGTCCGAGGAAGCCCTGGCTGAATATTTCGCTGCGGTCTTGCCCAGGCTTGTTGACGTAGGCGTTATCGGTGCATTACCATGGTGCTTTGCGGATTATCACCCAAGCCTCTGGGATAGACCGCCTTGTTCAGAATCCTGGCATGAGCGTTTTTTTGGATTGGTTCGACCCGATGGAACCTTTAAGCCGCATGCAAAGGTTATCAGCGATTTTGCTGCGACCCATCCGGTTGTTCTGCCAGCGAAGAAGGTGATTACCTTGCCTTATAAAAGCTCAGAATATTATGAAAATACGTTGGAAAAATTTATGACTTTATATCAGCAATGGAAGGGTAATATCTAAAGGGGAATCAGGGTCTTGGTAATTTAGTTGTGTTTTAAGAGATTTCTCAAACTAACTGTTGGGGAAATCTTTCTGACAAATTTCTTAGTATTAGCACTCAGTGTGAGGATTAATCAAAATTATCGGGACTATAAGTCCGATGAATAGTCCGGAGATGATGGAGGCGTACTGAGCTCAATCGATAACGGAGGCAGCTCTTCGAGTGAATTCAGGCCGAAGTACTGCAAAAAGTCGGAAGTGGTTGTGTAGATGATAGGTCGCCCCGGTCGTTCCGCCCGACCGACCTCCTGAACCAAACCTTTACTGAGTAGGCTTTTCAACACACCATCTGAGCTGACGCCTCTGACAGCATCAATTTCAGGTCGGGTGACAGGTTGTTGGTAAGCAATGATAGCTAGGGTCTCCAGTGCTGGCCTACTCAACTTACTCGTAGCTTCCAAACCCAGGAATCGCTCAACATCAGCTGCGCTTTCCGGTGAGGTGGTAAGTTGTACCCGACCGTGATTCCGCTGAAGGCGTAAACCATGCAGATACGAATCTGAGGTCAGTCTGGTTTCAAGAATATCAATATGATTTTCGACCACCCTTAATGGCAAATCAAGCGCAGCTGCCAATTGGGAAAGAGGGACTGCGCCTGCTGCGACAAAGAGAAGCGCCTCTAAACGGGCGATGATCTGTTCAGAATTGGTTTCTGGGAGGGCTTCGTCGGACATGCTATAATGTTATCATACCGGCTATTGTCAGATAAATATTAGTAAATAGGTGAACTTTGCGATTATACCATCGGACTAATTTTAGATTCCTACGGTCCTTTATTATTCTATATATATCCATTGTAATTTGGGGATGTTCAGCACCTCGAGTAACACAGGGGCTAATCACAGTTAGTCTAAACGCTGACGATAGAGACATTCAAATAAACATAACTTCCGGGAGCACTGTTCAGGAAGCACTTACTTCAGCTGATATCCGATTAGGCGAATTGGATAAGGTTGAGCCTCCTTTATATAGTGTGCTATCCGATGGCACTAAAGTAAAAATAGTTAGAGTTAGGGAGGAATATTATATTGAACAGGTCATCATTCCGTTTGAACACCAGGAATTGAGAAATGAAGCTTTACCGGAGGGTGAAAGAAGGTTAAGTCAGCCTGGGGTAAATGGTTTGGAGGAAATCACTTATCACCGTGTTTTCGAAGACAATGTTGAGATTTCCAATAATGTAGTTAAATCGATTGTTTTAAACGAAGCCGTTCCTGAAGTGGTGATGATTGGAAGTAGATCAACGTTTGCTTCAGTAGCAATACCGGGCAAAATCGCTTATCTATCCGCAGGGAATGCCTGGATCATTGAAAATAATACAGGCAATCGCCGATTGGTGGTGTCCATAGGTGATCTTGATGGACGCATATTCTCGTTATCAAATGATGGAAATTACCTTCTATTTTCCCGATTTTCGAGTGATGAAAACACCATCAATTCACTCTGGTTAGCCTCATTGAAATATGATCCAGCTAGAATCATCGACCTGGGGGTGAAAAATATAGTTCATTTTGCCGAGTTTAATTCTGGTTCTAATATTGTAGCTTACACCACAGTAGAATGGCGCGAGACGGCTCCTGGTTGGCAAGCCAATAATGATTTATACGAGATGGGTGTGAGTGCAAGTGGATTTATCGGCGCTCCGCGAATGGATCTAGAATCAAACTCAGGAGGTGTATATGGATGGTGGGGTACGGAATTTTCATGGGCACCTGACCAACTCCGATTTTTATATACACGTCCAGATGGTATTGGAATAATCAACAGTCATGATGGAACGCAGACTTCAATTCTCAATATCGCACCATATCAGACGGGTGGAAATTGGGCATGGATACCTGGAGCTGACTGGTCACCGGATGGAAATGTGGTATACGCGGTCAATCATATACCATCAGAGAATAATGGCTCAGATGAATCGCAGGAGTTCGATTTAGTCGCAATTCCCTTATTGGGTGGCTCATTGGTTAATCTGGTTAAAAATGTCGGTATGTTTGCTTACCCGGTATCCTCTCCAATTAATCAGAAAAGTAACTTGATCAATAGCGTCTCGGGAGATTTACCTGCTCAGAAAGCATTTTACGTGGCTTACTTGCAAGCAATTTTCCCTGATCAAAGTGAGACCAGCCAGTATAGGTTATTTATGATTGATCGAGATGGATCAAATCAAAAAAGTTTATTCCCTGAAGAAGGTGCAATGGGTTTAGATCCACAACACGTTGTCTGGTCACCTGTCAGCATGGGATCTGATAACAATTATGCGATTGCACTCATTTATAATGGAAATATATGGATAATCGATGCTGGATCAGGTGCAGCTCAACAAATAACTGGTGACGGATTGACCAGCCGGGTCGATTGGAGATAGGTTGTGATGATGATATTGATCACGGGAGCAGCGGGCTTTTTGGGATCACATTTATGCGAGCGCCTTTTAGCAGATGGCAACGAAGTAGTCGGGATGGATAACTTCATTACCGGAAGCCCTGAGAATATAGCTCACTTTTCGGGTAATCCGAGATTTTCGTTCATCAGGCATGATGTTTCCGATTTTATTTTTGTTCCCGGTAAAGTGGACGCAGTTTTACACTTCGCCTCTCCCGCGAGCCCGAACCCCAAATCTCCTTATGGATATGTGAATTTACCCATTCAGACTATGAAAGCTGGTGCTTTAGGAACTCATAATACCCTCGGTCTGGCCAGGACGAATAATGCCAGGTTTTTATTAGCCAGTACCAGTGAGATCTATGGAGATCCTTTGGAACATCCACAAACCGAGAGCTATTGGGGTCATGTCGACCCGATTGGTACTCGTTCTGTGTATGATGAAGCCAAACGCTTTGCAGAAGCATTAACTATGGCATACCATCGATTTCATGCAATTGATACCCGTATAGTTCGTATATTTAACACCTATGGACCAAGGATGCACCTTGACGATGGCAGAGTGGTCCCGAATTTTATTCAACAGGCTTTGCGGGGCGAACCGTTAACTGTCTATGGTGATGGTAAACAGACCCGCAGTTTTTGTTATGTGGATGACCTTGTCGAGGGTATTGTCAGGTTGTTGCTATCGGATGAGCATTTACCTGTGAATATCGGAAATCCTGTCGAACTCACCATCCTCGAATTTGCAGAAAAGATAAACAAGCTTGTTGGCAATCAGGCCGGGATCGCATTTATAGCTGGAGACCGGCTGGAGAGTGACCCACAACGCCGACGACCTGATATCACACGTGCCCGTACAATCCTCGGATGGGAGCCAAAATTCAGCTTGGAAGATGGATTGCTCAAAACTATCCCTTATTTTCGTCAAAAGCTTGGATTAGGATGACGAGCATATTACTAAATCCACGTGAGCGGACACGTTTTTTTCGATTTCTTGCCGTAGGTGTGGTTGGCGCAGTCGTCGATTTTGGGATAGAAAATCTATTACATCGCGTATTTGGCCTTCCTTATGTATGGTCAGGGGCTATTTCCTTCATCTGTGCAATATTAAGTAACTTTTTTTGGAACCGTATCTGGACCTACCCAGATTCACGTTCCAAACCAATTGTAAGGCAGCTATTTCAATTTGCTCTGGTAAACGTAATTGGATTGGCAATCCGAATACCAATCTTGAGATTTTTGGAGCCAGAAATGACGAAAATGTTTTACTTGGTACCAAATCGTTATTTCTTTCTCCCTCCAGATGCTTTGGGCGAAAATGTCACTTTGGCTATTGCAGTAACTATTGTTCTATTTTGGAATTTTTTCGTAAATCGCTATTGGACCTATAGCGATGTACAATGATGAAATTCAATAAAAAAATATATATATAATGTAATGTTATGTGTATAATCTTGGGAGAGTGATTTATGCCTACGAATAACGCCCTTGTTCCCATATATACAACCTCAGGTGATATTGCAGCTTTTTTAGCCTACCCATATATTTTCAGCTGTGACGGCGAATGGATCGGCTGGATCTCCTCTGACCGATTTATATATTCTACTCACGGACATTATGTTGGCTGGTTGGCAGATGGCCCCAGGATTTTACGAAAATTAGCAGACGGTTATACCAGACCCAGGATTGATATAATTCCTCCTTTTACACTAAAAATTAACCCGCCTGCACGCTCGCCCCTACCGCCCATGATGTCAGAGTTGACATTTGGTGAAGTGGATGTATTGTTGGATAGACCTGATTTACTTCCGCCGGTCGACTTTGGTGAATTACGCGAGGATATGGATTGATTCTGATAGAGCAGCCTTATGTCAGACGATAGCACGGAACAATTAAAAGGATCCAATAATCTTCCTAAGGACGAAGGCACATTTCGCTCTTTGAAGGATCTTCTTGATCACGTCTCTGGGAAAAGATTGGGTGAATCTCAGGTACAGCAAGATAGTGGTCTGGCCGAAGTGCTGCCTTTTCCATTTCTTGCCATGGTTGGGCAGGTGGAGATGAAATATGCTCTTCTACTTGCCTTGATTAATCCAGCAATCGGTGGTGTCTTGCTTATTGGTCCCCGAGGTACAGGAAAAACCACTGCGATCCGAGGCTTGGTCGATTTAGTTCCTGAAGTACAGAGAAGTTTATGCTATTACGGATGTCTTCCGGAAGATATTGAAACCGGCGGCATCGACGCGGTATGCCCGAATTGTGCTAAAAAGTTTGCCAGGGGTGAGCCTTTGGCTGCAATGGATAAGATTCGATTAGTCGAGCTGCCGTTGAACGCCCGGATTGAAGACGTGGTCGGCATTACAGATGAAAATCCAACTGACCATGAACGTCTAAGATTACATCGCGGAATTTTAGCCCATGCTGATCGCAATTTATTACTTGTGGACGAAGTAAATTTATTATCAGACGAAGTATTGGACGCCATATTAGATGCAGCTGCCTATGGATCTTACACCGTTAAGCGTGGATCTATTGCTGCTACGTACCGATCACGGTTTGTTTTGATAGGTACCATGAATCCAGAAGAAGGACGGCTTCGTCCACAAATTATGGATCGTTTTGGATTACGTATTGTCGTCAAAGGCCTGGAAGACATCAATATGCGTATGGAAGCATATAAAAGAGTCCAGGCATACATTTCTAATCCTCGTCAAGTAATGCTAGAATATAGTGATGAGACGAGCGCCGCCCAATATGAGGTTCAAATAGCTAGAGATATTCTCTCAGAAGTGAAAATCCCTGAGAATGTATCCAGGCTGGGATTGGATTTAATTCGGCACTTGAAAATTGATTCATTAAGAGCAGAGATTACGCTATTTGAAGGAAGTAGAGCATTAGCCGCATTGGATAATAGGAAGCTGGTTGGCTCTGATGATCTTCAAACAATCGCTCCGATGGCTTTGCGAATGCGTAGGTCGTCATTTATTGAAAAATATTTAACAGATCAAACTGATGAAGAAAAAGAAATCAAGAGTGCAGTCAATGATACTTTGATGACACCGTAATATGAGGAGAGATGCAAAATGAGAAAGTTGTTTAAGAAGAAGGAAATCTTCAAAGTTAAATCTCTTCCTGTCGATCCGAGCAGTATGGGAGAGCCATCAACGGTGGAGGATTTTCAAAAACGAGGAATGGCTTATTATGCGCGTAAGCAATTTACAGAAGCCGAGGCAGACTTTAAAAAAGCCATTTCAATGGATGGGAATAATATCGATTCATTTTATAGCCTCGGTATGGTGTTAAAAGCCATGAATAGAAAAGATGATGCTGTGGCGGCATTTAAACAGGCATTAAATCTTATTCGTGCTATACCTGATGAAAAAACGACCAAATCCGATATGCTTCGACGTTTGGCTCTTGGTCACGTCAATGAGATGACTCAAGGTGATTGGAATCTGGAGAAAGAGATTTGGAAACATACCGGATAACCCATCGACAACGGCTCGAGAATTGTCTCCATGGGGAATTACCAGACAGAACACCCATCGCATTGTGGAGGCATTTTCCTGTCGATGATCAAACTCCAGGGGGACTTGCACAAGCAATACTTGAATTCCAGAAATTATTCGATTTTGATCTCGTTAAAGTAACTCCATCCTCGTCATATTGTATAAAAGATTGGGGAGCGCAAGATGAGTGGCGAGGAAATCCTGAGGGCACCAGACAATATATAAACAGAGTTATTAATTCACCAGAGGATTGGCTTCACTTGAATGTCCTAGACCCATATAAAGGTACTCTGGGCGATCAATTAACCTGTTTGAACATAATAAATAATGAGTTAGGACCAGATGTACCGGTCATACAGACAATATTTAGTCCTTTAGCGCAGGCAAAAAATCTTATCGGGGGTGAGATGTTGTTGGTCCATCTACGTCAGTATCCCGAGGCAGTTACTGCAGGGTTGAAGACAATCGTAGAGACAACATGCCGATTTATTGAAGCTGCGAACAAGACCGGAATATCAGGTATTTTTTATGCGGTACAACATGGGAATTATCAATTACTATCCGAAAGTGAATATATTCAATTTGGAAGAAAATTTGATCTCGAAGTTCTTGATTTGGTAAGTGGAAAATGGCTAAATATGCTTCACCTGCACGGAGCAAATGTTATGTTTAAGCTTTTTATAGATTATCCTGTGCAGGTGATTAATTGGCATGACCGTGAGACATTCCCAATGCTAGCTGATGGGAAGAAATTATTTTCTGGGGTAGTATGTGGGGGTCTTCAGCGAGAGCAAACAATGGAATTAGGCACCCCGGAACATGTACATTCCGAAGCTTGTGACGCAATTCAAGCCACCGAGGGTAAGCGTTTTATCCTGGGAACAGGTTGCGTCCTTCAGACCACCACCCCAAGGGCTAATATCGTGGCTGCTATACAGGCTGCCAAGCGTGAGTGAACTTCGAATTATTAGGGGAAAAGCACGTGGAAGAAGAATTCGTTCCATTCCTGGAGATACGACCCGGCCAATTACTGATAAAGTAAAAGAAGCTTTATTTAACATTATCGGACCAGATGTTCAGGGTGCAGCATTATTGGATTTATTCGCAGGAACGGGTAGTGTAGGCATAGAGGCATTGAGCAGGGGCGCTGAATATGTCTGTTTTGTAGAACGAAGTCGCCAGCCAATCGTGATCATCCGCGAAAATCTTAAAAGCACCGGGCTTGAAGAAGGTGCGCATGTGACACAAGCGGATGCGTTTGCTTTCCTGGAACGTCCTATCAATCATATATTCGATTATCTATATATCGCCCCACCTCAATACAAGCAAATGTGGAGCCGGGCACTACAGACTCTGGATACTCATATTGGGTGGCTATCAGAGGATGCGTGGGTGATTGTTCAAATCCACCCAATTGAATATCAACCCATTGGTGAAGACATGCCCATTCACAATCTCGTCGAATTCGACCAAAGACATTATGGTAGCACTTTATTGATTTTTTATCGCCGGTCAATGAATAGGGCGGAATAAATCGAAGCAATTGGGGGTCATCGATATACCCATTTACCAGCTAACTGAATGCTTATAAATTAAGCCATTTAACCGCCAATTGGGGTAATTCACTGATTGGGCCAATTTTAGTGGTGCAGGTCGGGAGGGATTCGGTGAACAGGCGTCCATATTGTTTGCTCATAATTCGCCGGTCTAAAATTGCTGCCACCCCTCGGTCGGACTGGGTGCGGATTAATCGGCCAAAGCCCTGACGGAAGCGTAATATCGCCTCAGGTAATGAATATTCGCTGAACGGGTCATCGAACGTTTCTGACCGGGCGGCGACGATTGGGTCTGAAGGCACATCAAACGGCAGCTTAACAATGATCAAGACCGATAAAGCTTCACCCGGTACATCCACACCTTCCCAAAACGCTTTGGTTCCCAATAACACAGCATGATCATCAGAGCGGAAGCTTTCCAGGAGGGTGTTGGCTGAAGCGCCCTCTCCTTGTTCATAAACCCGGATGTCATTACGCGCCAGAAGAGGGCTGATGGAACGAGAAGTGCGTTTTAATTGGTCATACGATGTAAAAAGCACCAGCGCTCTACCCCCGGTGGCAAGGCACAACTTCAGAATACCCTGCTCAATAGCACGCTGGTGACCAGCACGGTCTGAAGGTTCTGGGATATCATTGGCAATGTACAACAATACTGAGGATTCATAATCAAACGGCGAGCCCACAGATAACTCATAAGCACCATCGGCGTTTAATCTTCCCCGTAGATAATTAAATTCACCTGCTGCGGTCAATGTGGCAGACGTGAGAATCACGGATGATTTTTCATTCCAAAGATATTTCTGCATCAATGGTCCAATGTGCAAAGGAGCAGCATTGAGTGACATTAGTTTGTTATTCGGTTGGATTTCAACCCAATATATGGAATCAGGCCTGGGCTCAAATACCATTCCATCAAGATTATTTTGGATTTCAATCAGTCTGCGATACAAGCTGCTGAGATTCGAGATAACAGCATCTTCCTCCTCGGGCAAGCCTTCTTTTATATCACCCAAAGCTTGAATCATATTCGCCAGATTATCAATTAACGGCTTGAGAGAGTTTTCACACTCCTCCCATGCCACCTCAACGTCAACCCAGGCAGGTTGGGTGCGGGTGGCAGGTAAGATACGTTCTTGATGAGCGTACATACCAATTTCATTTCCCTCACGTTGTTCAAGCAGGAATTGATCGATGGTATGGAAGAAACCTTGCGTAGTGGTTTGGAAGCGAAATGCCAGGTCAGTCGCTTGTTGGATAAGCTGATTGATTGCTGCAAAATCAGATGGTGCTACATTCCCTTCCAAAATTGTGATTAACTTGCCTAACGCGCCAGAATTCGGACTACCCAATTCCCTCACTACACGATCAATCATAGATTGTGTAATTTTAAAGCTTAGAGCATTGGTGGTAGCCTCTTCTAGATGATGCGCTTCATCGATGATCAAATAATTGTATTCTGGTAAAACGCGGTTGCCGGTGGCAACATCAGCAAGCAGCAAAGCATGATTGACGACCAAAATATGGGCTGAAAGCGCTGCTTGTCGGGCTCGGTAAAATGGACAGATGCCCCCACGCTTTAGGCAATTCTCGTTGGTACAACCCTCATCTTCAGCAGATAATCGCATCCATATATCACGCTCAATGGGTCCGTTTAAATTGATCTCGTTGCGATCGCCGCTGGTTGTAGATTGTAACCAGACCAACACTTTTGCTAATACCCGCATTTCATCAGCATTATCAGGGTTTCGACGGCGCATATTTTCCAGACGGCGTGGGCAGAGATAGTTAGAACGCCCCTTCATGACTGCCGCAGAAAGATTAATCCCCATCGCTGAACGTAAATCAGGTATATCTTTATTTATAAGTTGATCCTGCAAATTGATCGTATTCGTGGATATGACCACCCGGTGGCCATTTTTTAGTGCCCAGAGTGCGGATGGTAACAGGTATGCCATGCTTTTGCCGGTACCGGTACCTGCCTCTACGAGCAGATGTTGATTTTCAGAGAGTGCCTTGGTGACTGCCCGGAGCATTTCGATTTGCTGTGGGCGGTACTCATAATTTGGAAAATAACGGGAAAATATACCGCCTAATTCCAACGCAGAGGCTACTTCATCGGGATCGAGTGACACCTGTTGTGGGTTTGGGGATAAGACACTAAGATCCCTGGCATTGTACCCCTCGAATATGGGTCCTCCATATCCCTGTCTTACCTGCCTGGCGGAGATAGTCTCTTTCGACCTGGAACGAAGGATATCATAGAAGAACCCAAAAGCTTCCCAATCGATCCCCTCCCCAAGGCGAACGATTTCCGCAAGTAGCTGAATTGGTAATTCCATGCCGATTTCGTATAGTAATCGATACATTGCACCGGTTACACGCGCATCATCTAAAGCTCGATGACTTGCTGGAAGTGGGATGCTAAGGGTCTGTCCGAGCGCTCCCAAGTTATAACGTCCGGCTGAAGGGAGTAAAACCGAGGCAATCTCATAAGTATCAAGTATGTCATTTTCCCTAAATAGTCCATGCTTGCGAAGGAACGAGAGATCGAACCCCACATTATGCCCGAGGATGGGTAATTCCCCAACGAAATGGCGTAATTCAGGCAGGATATTTTGGATGGAGGGTGCTTCCAATACCATATGGTCGTTGATCCCGGTAAGCTGAGTAATAAATGGGGGTATCTTCCTGCCAGGATTGATCAATGTCGACCATTCATCTTCAGTCCGCTTGCTGGTGAACCGTACTGCTCCAATCTCAATGATGGCATCTTTTTGGGGGTCCAATCCGGTTGTTTCAATATCGAGAGCGACAATGGAATCCATGTGAAAGATTATACCAGGAAGGATTTATTGAACATCATCTCTGCTTAGGGGTAATTAATGTGGTTATTTATCCAAGGGATCACAGAAATTATGGTGCCCGATGCAATATAATATCTTGCACAGGAGGTGAGCATGATCGAGAGTCTCAGTCGAAAAATCAAGGAGAATGTGCAAAGGGTGATTGTAGGAAAGGATGAGGTAATCAATCTGGCATTGGTGGGGGTGTTATGTGAAGGTCACATTTTGTTGGAAGATGTACCAGGCATCGGCAAGACCACCCTGGCACGAGCGTTAGCTGCTTCGTTAGGCTGTACGTTCAAACGTATCCAGTTTACACCTGATCTGTTACCATCTGATGTGACGGGGATTAATTGGTTTAACCAGAAATCACAGGAATTTGAGTTCAGGCCCGGTCCAGTAATCACCCAGATCGTTCTGGCAGATGAGATAAACCGTGCAACCCCACGGACCCAATCGTCGCTGTTGGAAGCTATGCAAGAGCAACAAGTGACGATCGATGGGGTCACCCATCCACTGCCAAGGCCATTTTTAGTGATGGCAACCCAAAACCCGATCGAGCTTGAAGGGACATTTCCGTTGCCTGAAGCACAAATCGATCGATTTTTATTACGGATTGTGATAGGCTATCCCTCTGAGAGTGAGGAGAATACCATCCTTGATCGATATCGTTCAAGCTCCCAAATCCCTGAGTTGCAGCCTGTGACCACGCCCCCTGAAATTATTCAAATGCAGGATGAACGGAGTAAAGTCCGAGTGGAGGAGACTCTCCGTGATTACATTGTCCGGGTTGCCAGGGCGACCCGCGAACACAATGAGATTCAACTCGGTGCCAGCCCTCGCGCAACCATGGCACTTTATCACTCAGCTCAGGCATGGGCAGCCATCCAGGGGCGTGATTTTGTGTTACCCGACGATGTCAAGCTTATGGCACCCCATGTACTCACTCATCGATTGATGGTCTCACCTCAAGCCCAGCTGCGGGGTAGGCAGCCAAGCCAGTTGGTCACAGATATCGTGGATTCTGTATCAGTTCCGGTGGAAAAATAAATCTAAATGAGTAAGCGTGGGTTGTCTATCCTGATAGCATTATTGATAATGGGGATTGTGATTAAGGAACCATTCCTGATCACATTAGCCTCAGCGCTATTCGTAATTATTGGGGTAGCATGGTGGTGGCAAAGGCGATCTTTAGTGGGTGTTTCATATAGGAGGTTGTTCCATTTTATACGTGGTTTTCCTGATGAACAGATAGACCTCCAGGTAGAGGTTGAAAATCGGAAGTTACTACCGATCTCGTGGTTGCGTGTCCAGGATGATTGGGATCGAGCTATTGGACCGGTGGACGAGGAGGTGCTTGCTCCAAGTCATATCAAGGATCGCGGTTTCTTGACGAATATATTCAGTTTACGTTGGTATGAAAAAGCACGACGTCCATATACTTTGCTTCTTAGGGAACGTGGTATCTATTCTATCGGTCCTGCACGACTGGACACGGGTGACTTGTTCGGAATCTTTGAAAAGAACAAAGAGGTTGGACCCAACCAATACCTTACAGTATTCCCAACTTTGCTGCCATTTTCAAATTTTGAATTCCCTGCTGAAGACCTATTTGGTGATAGGCGATCTCGTCGGCGATTGTTCGAGGACCCCAATCATCCCATGGGAGTGCGTGAATACAGACCAGAAGATAGTTTTCGTAGGGTGCATTGGCCAGCGACTGCACGTACTGGACAATTACAGGTAAAAGTGTACCAACCTACCACGGGTCAGGTGATGATGGTTTGCTTGAATGTATCCACCTTTACCCGCCATTGGGAGGGTGTATACCCAGAATTGCTTGAATATCTGATAAAGGTAGCTGCTACATTGATTGATGAAGGCATCCGTGAAGGATATAAAGTCGGATTGGTCGCCAATGGCTGCCTAGCTCATGCAGACCAGCCTTTTAGAATACCTCCCGGGCGTTCTCCTCAACAGTTGGCTGTTTTGCTACAAGCTTTGGCGGGTGTGACTTCTGTAGTAACTGGTAATTTTGAGCGCTTCTTGCTAAGAGAAATTCCACGGGTTCCTTACGGGGCGACTCTGATTATCCTGACCGCAGTCACATCTCCAGAGCTTGCTACGACCCTGATCCAACTTAAACAGCATGAACGTCGTATCACGTTATTTTCTTTGGCTCAGGAACCTCCCACGATGATTCCTGGCATTCAAACCATCCACCAACCTTTCAAGGAAATAGAATCTGGATGAACCCATTCTCATCAATCCGATTGAATCCCTGGCGTGAGATAGCGATCCTGATGATTGTATTGATGGAGGTTAGCTGGGTGACCCCTTGGTTCAGGGCAATGACCCCAGAGACTTATGCTGTCAGCTCGCTTCGTGTTTTTATCATCCTTGTTGGTATAGTCTTGTTCGCTCACTTGCTGGTACGGGTAATGGATTTTTTACATCTTAAGAAATCCATCCGGCAAGGTGCGATGATAATATTCATGCTAATAGGTATTCTAGTCGGGATTAAGACATTGTTGTATGTGCATGAGCCTATGTCGCTATCCGAGCTCTTTAATCGTCCCCTGCGTAGTTTCGCGGATTTGAAAATAATAATCCCGGTGGAATTTATTGTTATCATCACTGTGTTTATCGGTTTTTGGCGAGGTTTATCGATAGCACAGGAACATCTTGGTCCATCGTCGGTGATGGATCATTTCTGGATTGGGATAGTAATGTATGTAGCTTTTATATTTGTTAATACCCTTGTGACGGGTGAAACACCGGGCGATTTCTTTTACTTGTTTTTATTTTCTTCATTGGTGGCTATGTGTGCTGCACGGATGACCGTAGTTGGTATGTTACGTGGAGGCACGGAAAACAAATTTAATCGTTTCTGGCTTTTCGGGATAATCCTGGCGGCTTTATTCGTTGTTGGCCTATCATCTTTATTAGGTAGTGTGATGGGTGACCAATTCGGCTGGATAGGAGGGCTATTTTTAGGGGTATTTGGGTCGGTTCTGGTTTTTGTATGGATCCTGATTGATCCAATCATCTCGTTCCTGATCACAATCTTGAGTAATATATTTCGTAATTCTCAAGGTTTTGCAGGTCTTGAGGATAGCCTGAAGAATTTGAATAATATCATACGAGGGTTTGGACAAAAAATAGCAGACATATTTGGGAATAGTGGTATTGGTATTTTTATCGCACGGTTTGGTCCAGCTATCAAGACAATTATTTCGATCGCTATCATCGCATTAATCATTCTGGGGGTGGTTGCATGGATGGCAATTAAGCTATGGAGGGATAGAGAACGTCGTCGATTGGGTGAGGATCAAAAAACAGATTTATATGCTGGGAATATTTTTCAAACGCTGCTCGCGATTCTTCGCCAGGGTTGGGCTGGAGCTATAAACTCTCTTGGTCAGATGACGGATTTCAAACGCAGGCAGCGAATCAGAGCAGCTGCCCGAATCAGACAGGTATATGCAGAATTAATGGAATTATGCATATTCTTGGGACATCCTCGCGCAGATGCTGAAACCCCGTTGGAATTCATACTTGAATTAAACGGGTTGTTTCCGGAATTGCACCCTGAAGTTAGGGTAATAACTGAAGCCTATAATAGTGTTAGGTACGGGCAGCTGCCTGAAACCCAACAAGAAGTCGAAGATGTTGAATCTGCCTGGAAGAAAGTGAATTCTTCTGGTCACGAGCTCCTAACCATACTAAAGCATAATAAAAAGAAATAAGGCTTATGGGTATTCATACCCATAAGCCTTATTACCCAATTCAAGTTCTACTGATTAGCTTATTTACCGAATTCTTTTAATATTCTCGCGATATGCCTGGCACCTTTAAGATAGAGGTCCAGGCGTATGTTTTCGTTTGGAGCATGGCCTTGAGACCCCGGATAGCCAATGCCTGCTGAAACAACCGGGAGGTGAAGATCATGTACAAAAGCGTGGTTGGGTCCCGAGCCGCCACTCATGGGCACAATCTGCATGGGTTGCCCGTATACCGGTCGGGCTGTTTCTACCACCAGTGCCACGAATGGATCATCCGGATCGGTCCGGGCAGGTTTTTCTCCACCCAGAAATTGTATATGGACGTCTTGAAAGCCTTCATTATCCAGGTGGGTCCGTAATGCTTTCAAGACCTGCTCGGGGGTTTGATCTGGAACAAGGCGAAAATCCACCTTCGCAGATGCACGCGCTGGCAGCACGGTTTTCGAACCCTCGCCTTGATAACCGGATGTAAGACCACATATTGTACACGTGGGTTCAAAGACTTCCGCGATTCGCAGCTCCACGCCACCTGTCAAGTTTCTCAAGAAATGATCGACACCATAACGCGTTTTGTACTCTTCAGCTGTCTCTGGAAGGGCTTCCATAAGTTTTCGATCGCGTTCACTGGGAGGTTTGACCTTATCGTAATGTCCGGGTAGCCTGATTCGCTCATCCTCCCCCTTCAATGAGGCTAGAGCCCAAACTAATCTCCACGCAGGGTTAGGGAAGATCGAACCACCTAATCCGGAATGGACATCGATCTTTGCGGTTTCGACCGATAACTCGACATAGCAAATCCCTCGCAAACCCAGGTATTGGATGGGCACTTCGCGATGATCCACGCCACCAAACTCCCAAATACATGCATCTGCTTTGAGTTTATCCACATGGTTTGTTACAAAATCTTTCAGATGAACGCTGCTGATCTCCTCTTCACCTTCAATCACAAACTTTATATTGCAAGGTAGCTCATCATCATTTTCCAATAAGGAGTCGATGGCAAAAAGACGGCTGACCAGATGCCCTTTGTCGTCACTCACACCTCTGGCATACAATTTACCATCCCTCAATGTTGGCTCAAATGGTGGACTATCCCATAATTCCAGGGGTTCGGGAGGTTGAACATCATAATGGTTATAAAAAAGTAAGGTTTTATTCGAGCGACCCTGCCTTTCCCCATACACAACCGGAGCCCCGCCTGTGGACAATATTTCGATGGTAAACCCCCTTGATTTAAGCATTTCCGCAGCCATTGTGGCACATTCGGTTAAGCCCCAATTCTGTGCAGCCACGCTGGGCTGTTTACAAAAACGGGAGAGTTCGGCAATACTCTTGTCCAGATTATCCTGTAAATATGCATCATAAAGTATCATGTTATCCATAAAAAGCTCCTCAGATCAACCAAATATAGATTTAAGGGATGATGCTCCTGCATACGCAAACATAAGCATCTTGATCGTTTCACCGATCCAGGTCCAGAACAGAAATTTCTTAACCGGCATCTTTAGCGCACCCGCAGCCGCACCTGTCACATCAAAAAATGGGTTGGGTATTATCGACAAGGCTAATATCGCTAAAGGGCCATATTTTTTCAACCATTCGACCATTCGTGCATAGAGTTTTACCCGCTCGACCACTGGCTGGCTACTGAAACCTGCGAGATAGCCGGTAAGCTCTCCCAATGCAGCACCAGCCCCAGCCACTAAAGCAACCGACAATGGATTAAACACCGCTCCCATAGTAAAGACTACCGCTACTCCTGGGGCTGGTAAAAATACAGTGGCGTAGGCTAAAAATGAAAGCAAGAAAATCCCCGGATAGCCATATATCTCCAGTTCCTGAGCCTTATCACGAATGCTAAAAATGTAAATGGTAATCGCCACCACGAATATCAAAGATAATATTCGCACTACTAGTAGAAACCAATTTGATTTCAAGATAGATTTACTGCTCAAGGATCGTAACAGATAGAAGCTTTACTGCTGGAGAATCACATTTGGCTGGATCGCGAGGTGGAATGGAAAGCAAAACCTGCATTCCTTTAGTCACCTGACCAAACATACTGTGTTTGTTGTCCAGCCAGGGCGTTTTGATATGTGTGATGAAAAATTGAGAACCATTGGTACCGGGTCCTGAGTTTGCCATCGAGAAAATTCCTGGTTTATCATGTCGCAAGCTGGGATTGAATTCGTCAGCAAAGCGATAGCCAGGTCCACCCATTCCCGTACCAGTTGGATCACTTCCCTGTGCCATAAAGTCTACAATCACCCGATGGAAAATTGTGCCATCATAGAATCCTAGGCGTGATAAGAATACGAAATTATTAACGGTGATCGGAGTTTTATCGGCAAATAAAATTAAGGTTATTTCACCCTTATCCGTAGTAATAATTGCTGAATACGCTTTCTTGGGGTCAATCTCCATTTTGGGAGGTTTTGACCATTGCTGATATGCCATAATTTATCCTTTCTTATTTATGATGGTGACTGCGTAATAAAGATTCAATCCGGGCAACTACCATATCCATGGCGACGGTATTTAATCCACCTTCCGGGATAATTACATCCGCATAGCGTTTAGATGGCTCAACGAATTCAAGATGCATTGGACGAACCGTCTCCATATACTGGTGGATAACAGAATTACTCGTACGCCCACGCTCAGCAATATCCCGCTCAAGGCGGCGAATAAAACGAATATCCGGGTCAGTGTCGACGTATATTTTCACATCGAACAGCTCACGCAGTCCCTTTTCAGCCAGGATTAAGATCCCCTCAACCAGTATCACCGGTTGTGGCTCGATATGGATCGTAGTGCTTGTACGGGTATGGGTTTTGAAATCATAGACCGGGAGCTCAATGAATTGATAATTCTTCAGCTTCTTTATATGCTCGACCAACAAGCTTGTTTCAAGTGAATCGGGATGGTCAAAATTAATGATCGCCCGTTGGGCAGGTTCTAAGTTCGCTAAATCCTTATAATATGCATCATGGGGCAATAGAGTAATGTGATTAGCACCCACCCGATCTATGATTACTTTAGCGACCGTGGATTTCCCTGAACCAGTTCCACCGGCAATGCCAATTACTAGAGGGGGTGTACGATTTGGCATGTTGGAATTATACTGGATTACGACTATGGATGGAGTATATTCTGAATTACGAGAGTGATTATTTATGCCACATTCAACGCAAGAAGGTTGAATGTTGGTGAGCCACCGAAGGGAATCGAACCCTTGACCTAACGTTTACGAAACGCTTGCTCTACCGGCTGAGCTACGGTGGCAATTGGGTAATTTTGGCGACGGGATTATACCACAGCTAGGTGATGAAGCAAAACAGCCATAACATATTCGTTTAATTTATCAATCGCGGAGAGAATTAATGCGTATAGCAATGTTATCTTACCATACATGTCCATTGGCGACATTAGGGGGAAAAGACACCGGAGGAATGAATGTGTATGTACGAGAAATTACCCGTCAGTTAGGTGCAATGGGTATCCATGTAGATGTTTTCACTCGATCCCAAAATGAGCATGTTCCCCACGTTTTACATGATTTGGGATACGGCAATCGAATTGTGCATATCCGCGCTGGGTCAGAATTTCCCCTACCCAAAAAAGAATTAATAGCCTATCTACCCCAATTTGTTGAAGGTATCCGTGATTTCGCGGATAGCAAAGGGATTTCGTATGATTTGCTCCATAGCCATTATTGGATGTCGGGAATGGCAGCCATTGAGCTCAAGAAAGACTGGGGCATTCCAATCGTAAACATGTTTCATACATTGGGTGTGATGAAAAATCGTGTAGCACAGTCTGCAGAAGAGATTGAAGGGGAATATCGCATTGATGGCGAACGGGAAGTAATAAAAGCCGTTGACAAGATCATTGCTGCGACGCCGGCAGAATATGCCCAATTATTATGGTTATATCAGGCGGATGTTGATAAGATTATAGTCATCCCACCCGGTGTGGATCTTTGTAAATTTTATCCGATACCATCTGATGAAGCTAAGGAATATATTGGTGTGCCTCTGTGTGGAAGAATGCTCCTGTTTGTGGGTCGGATTGAACCATTGAAAGGTTTGGATGTCCTTATTGAAGCTATCAGTATCATGCGCCAAAACGAGGTTTTGAAAGAAAATCCATTTTGCTTAGCCATCATTGGTGGAGAAGATGAAGAAAGCGCGGAGTACGAGGATATCGAAATCTCGCGGATTAAAGTTTTAAGCGAAAAGTATGGATTACGTGATCTGGTGACCTTTCTGGGCAAGAAAAATCAAGACTCGTTGCCTTATTATTACTCCGCAGCTGAGGCTGTGGTAGTTCCATCACAATACGAGTCGTTTGGCATGGTAGCCTTGGAAGCTATGGCATGTGGAACCCCGGTTGTTGCCTCTCACGTCGGAGGTTTAGCCTATTTAGTGCAAGATGGGGTTACTGGTTTCACTGTCCCCGTGGATGAACCAATCGAGCTAGCTAATCGATTGACATCCTTAATCCAAGATCCAAGCCTTCGCGATCGAATGGGGAAACAGGCTGTTCAAGTAGCACAGGATTATGCTTGGGATAAAATTGCTTCCAAGTTATTGGTCGTATACGAGGAATTGTTAAGTAATTCTACGCGCAACTAAGCTTGCAGTAGATCGAGGATGTGGAGTAACCGTCGGGTGCCACCCTTCTGTGTAATAAAGGATTTCCAAATCCTTGCCTAAATTCGTTTGTAAGAAAGCTTGCTGAAGCTCACCTGGCTTGAGAAGGTATTTGGGATTGATTTCCGGGTGAATCGAAAGCATCTCCTCCATCAAACACTCAATAAACACAACTCCGCCCTTCTTCAATCCCTTGGTTATGGGCTTCCATAAATCCCGTTGAAGATATAAAAAATTGATGATCACATCAAAGGTGTTCGGGGGGATATGGAACTTGCATAAATCTGCAACTATTGCCATCAAGGCGGGAAATTCTGTTTTAGCTTTCCTGACTGCCACGTAAGAGATGTCTACGCCTATGACTCGCAAACCATGTTGGAGAAGGAAGCTAGTGTTTCCTCCAAGCCCCATGGCAATATCTAGCGCTAAGCCATCGGATGGGAGTAGATTGACGTGCTCCAAAAGTAACGTCCGGGGTAGCTCAAAGGAATTTCGCGGTTCTGCATGATACCGTAAATTCCATCGATTCGCATCTTCAGTTGGCATTAGCTATCCTGATTAGATTTCTGTTTTCCCCACAACCCATAACCACTTTTCCGTCTCTCTTCACGCAATTTGTGCTGCAGATGGATCTCGCGGATATGTGAAACTTTTTCAGCAATTGCAGCCTCTAACCATATTTTGCCTTTTTCCGCGGTCGCCAGGCTGCCTGCACCATAAGCCCCAGTTTTTGTATCATCATCCCAGGGCGGGTTGGCAATGATTGCTCCACCTTCCACCCAATCCATGTAATAAGACGGTGTGGAGACGAAATTGGTCTCATCCACCACGCGGTCCATATGAACGAGAGAAGGTCTCAGGTGCAGTATGAAAGAAGTTTCGAGCTCGCATGCATGACCCATCCCGCCAATTTTTGATTGGCGATATTTTTCAAGGGATGCGATACCATCCGGACCTGATAAATAGAGCCAGGCAGTCGCGCAAAATATTCGGCGGTGCCGCTCCCCAGCATATTTTATGGCGTTGATGATAAAAGAGCTATTTCCGCCATGCCCATTGATCAGGTAAAAGCGGTCAAAACCACGTGTTGCTAATACATCGATCACGTTAATCCAAAAATCCTCAAAAGCACGTCCATCAGCATTGAGGGTGCCGGCAAAAGATTGGCGGTGTGTGCTCACCCCGAAGGGCATCACCGGCAAGATGGTTGTTTGGTCGGGTGAAGCAGCCGCTGTGCCCTGGCTGATTGCATCAATGATTAATGTGTCTGTTGAGAGAGGTAGGTGATATCCATGTTGTTCGGTATGACCGATTGGGATCAATACCACTTTACCGCGTTCAGAGTCAGGTGGTAGAGCAGAATTTGTTATATTATTCGGATGCTGAAGTAGCGCGATCCAAGGTATGGACAATTCAAGATTGAGACCAGGTGGCAACAGAACCATGCTGTTTATAAAGCCATCATCCCTGAGACCGGATATGATGTGGGTCAGGTACCCCTCCAAATATACATCTGATACAGCTAATCCACTACCCTGCCATCCGTAAGGGAATGAGGGTAAAAAATAGGCATATGGTGGATTACCTAATGCATCGGCTACCTGGTCGGTTGAATATCCCATTCCCAATGGTAAAACCATGGGTATATGCCTGGCCAGGGATTGGACTTCTGGCCAGGTCAGCTCGTCATACTGATGAAATTCGGTCATGCTTATAGCTTCGATAACAACTCAGTTTTCTTCTGCTGAAATTCATCCTCAGTCAAAACACCCTGCGTGCGTAAATCGGCCAGCTTGCTGATCATTATGGGGATGTCGGTTTTGCTTTCTGGTTGAGGTGTCACTTCAGGTGCTGGTGCATGTTCCAGATACTCTTTAGCATTGATCAGCGCACTCTTGAACTTCACTGGATTATCGATTTTCTTGAACAGGTTTACTCCCAGTTCACTGGCAGTTAAAATCTCGATATCCCCGTATCCAAACATGCGTCCCAACGCTGATTGGTCCATCTTGATATCATTGACCTTATCAAGGGAGGAGTCAATCACACTCTTATTAAATATCCCTGAGATCTGCATCACACGATGATTGGTGATGATGAACTGGTGATTGGTCCAATTGAGGACATCACGTGTACCTGTTGTGATTGGGACCAATAATAGGATAAATCCAATCACTGGAACGATAAGTACAGCTGGCGAGTTTGCGTTATTTAAGTAAATACTTAAAGCTAAGGTTGCAGCAAATATGATTAATATTAATACGACTTCTAATAGGATTGAACTCGCCAGGACGAACCAATGGTGTCGTATATCGAGGATGATATTCTCACGCTCACCTAACAGACTTTGAAGATAGTGACCCGACATGTTAATTACCTCCTTGGTATGATTGGCTTAATAGACTTTTTTACGTTGATTTTAGGGTAGAAGCTAATTCTTCCTTGGCTTTTACTATCAAGTTTGGATTTGAGAGAAGATCGACCGCTGTCATAGCCAGAGCTTTAGCAGCATCCAGCATCCCTGCTTTTCCAGCATCGGAGATGCAATATTCCTTGAATTCTACCGTATGACCGGCTAAATTTGCCGGTGCGATTGCCAGATACGGATGTATGGCAGGTACGATGTGGCTTACATCACCCATATCGGTTGAGCCCATCCGTTCATTCAGGTCTGGTTCTATCACAACACGACCCAATAGTTCCACGTTGGTTTTAAACAAACCCGCTAATATTCGATTCGGAATGATTTCCTTGTAACCTGGTGTTACAGTAAACTTTAACTGGCATCCGACCGCTTGAGCACCTGCCTGAGCCCATTCGATGACCTTTTCTACCAAAACATCCCTGCGTTTAGCGCTTAGTGCCCGAATGCTGAAATCTGCAGATGTATATGCAGGAATTATATTAGAAGCCTCTCCACCATTCGTGATAATGCCGGCCACTCGATCTTTCGGACCGAAAGTTGGTCGCATTGCATTAATATTGTTATATGTCAGGATCAACGCATCCAAAGCGTTAATTCCTTCTTCTGGAGCAGCAGCCGCGTGAGACGCTTTGCCGAAAAATTCCAGCTTAAGCTCGGAACAAGCCAGTGACCGGCGTAGAACCATATTCTTGCTGGCGGGGTGGAACATCATCGCTGCATCTACATCATTGAAAACCCCAGCTTTCGCTAGCAGGATTTTGCCGCCATCACCTTCTTCGGCTGGTGTGCCAATCACCTGGATTTGCCCTGCTGGTTTGGGATATACTGTCGCCAGTCCCATTCCAGCTCCAATTGCTGCCGCCGCGATCAGGTTGTGCCCGCATGCATGCCCCAAACCAATCAGTGCATCATATTCTGCCAGGATGGCTATCCTGGGGCCAGAATCATCCCCAAAAGTAGCCCGGAAAGAAGTGTCTAAACCACCAATACCGGTTTCAATGAAATAACCAGCAGATTGAAGGGTTTCGGACAGTAAATTGCAGGCTTTATACTCTTTAAATGCAATTTCTGGCTCATTAAATATAGAAGTGCTAATTTCCCATAATTTTTCAGATTGTCGGTCAATTTCTGCGATGATTTGTTTCTTGTGTTCTGTCAACATGGATTAATTATACGCTAGAAAATCCTCTGAAAGTATTATGTAATAATTGGTAATAGATACTATAATAATAAAGTTTCTCATAAGCATACAAATGTATATTAAATACCTGTTCCATTGATAGGAGGTGGCAGGCATAAAATACCGATAATTGAACTTGAATATGTACTAGCTTGTATATAATAAAAGCTCAAAACAACGATCGATAAATTATGAGGAGAATGAAATGCGACGCTTAAATATAATATTTTCGTTTTTGATAATAGCTTCTGTAATAATATCTGCATGCGCTACTGCAACGCCAACAACGGTCGTCACTGAAGCCCCCGTTGTTCCTGCGACTGAAGCCCCTGTAGTAGTTTCGACTGAAGTCCCAGCAACTGAAGCACCCACTGTTGCACCTGCCGCAAAGAAGGTAGCGACATTCATCTGGACCCAGGAGTTCGATACCCTCAGCCCAATCTACACCAACATGTGGTTTGTCTCAGTCGTCTATCCCGCCTACTTGTGCGGCGCGTGGTTATTTGATGATCAGAATAATGCCTTCCCCTATTTGGTGACCGAGATTCCATCGGTTGAAAATGGAGGTCTAACCACCGATGGGCGTACCTTTACACTGAAACTGCGCGATGATATCGTCTGGTCGGATGGTGAGCCAATCACCTCTGCAGATTTTAAGTTCACCTACGACATGATTATGTCTGATAAAAATGCTGTGAATACTCGCTCCCCCTATGACCAGATTGAATCGTTTGAGACCCCCGACGCGCAGACGGTGGTCATCACCTTCCCTGATCCTTACGCGCCTTGGTTAGCTTTATTATTCAGTGGGACGACGAGTGGCACTCCCATCATCCCCGAACATATATTACGACCTGTATTCGAAGCTGAAGGCACGTTAGACACCGCTGCCTGGAACAAAGCTCCTACTGTGGGTTGTGGCCCGTTTGTTTTCGATGAGTGGCAGTCAGGCAGTTTTGCCCGTTTCGTGGCTAACGACAATTTCTGGCTGGGTCGACCCAAGCTTGATGAGTTGTTCTTCCAATTCGTGCCGGATGACGCTTCAATGATCGCAGCCATGGTGGCCGGCGATGGTGATGTCGGCACCTTCCCAGCCTACAGTGATGTCCCGCAATTACAGGAAGCGGGGGTCACTATCTTGAACTCCTTCTCAGGATACAATGAAGGCTGGTATATCAACATGCATGCCGAAAAAGGCAACCCCGCCTTGAAAGATGTCAAGGTACGCCAGGCAATCGCCTATGCCTTCAACCGCGATAAGCTGGTGCAGGACCTGCTCCTTGGCCTGACCGGGGTAGCAGCAACCGATTGGGATGTATCTCCTTGGATCGATCCGACCATTACACCCTATCCATATGACCCGGAAAAAGCCAAGGCGCTGCTAACTGAGGCTGGCTGGACAGACACTAACGGGGATGGTACAGTCGATAAGGACGGTGTCGAGCTTATCCTGAAATACGGCACCACCTCTCGCGAGGTGCGCCAGAACACCCAGGCAGTCGCCCAGCAGGACCTGGCCGCGGTGGGCATTGGCACTGAATTGCTGAGTTACGATTCGGATCTCTTTTTCTCCAGCTACCAGGATGATGGTCCATCTGCCAACTTCTCGTTGGATATCATCGAGTATTCCGACTCACCCGACTTTCCTGATCCGAACACAGCTATTTGGCTCTGTTCTGATATCCCCTCGGATACGAACCCTGCAGGTACCAGCCCTACCGGTTTGTGCGATGAAAAGTTGGATGGGCTTTTCCAAAAGCAAGCGACCGAGGTTGACTTCGCGGAACGTCAGCAAACCTTCTATGAGATTACCCGATATATCTACGATAATGCTTTCTGGATTGGCTTGTGGCAGGACCCGGATCTATTCATGTTCAACGAACGGATGACCAATATAAAGATGTCAGGGGCAACTCCCTTCTTTAACATTGACGAATGGGACATAACCCAATAAGGACCGTTTAGGTTTGTGTGCAGGCGGGCTTCCCGCCTGCATACTATTTCCGAAAGGCATACATGACTCGCTATATTATCCGCCGGCTGCTGCAAGCTATCCCACTGCTATTTATTATCAGCTTGGTTCTGTTCATATTGATGCAGAACATGGGTGACCCCCTGGCAACCATGGGTGGGCGCAAGGTGACTAAACCGGAGGACCGCATCCGATTGGCACGCCAGCTTGGATTGGATAAACCTGTTCTTGTCCAATATATTTATTGGCTGGTCGGCAATGACTGGACGAAGACTGACCTGGATGGCGACGGGGTGGCGGAGACTGCAGGCTCGCGCAAGGGAGTACTGCGCGGCGATTGGGGCATCTCGCTGGTCAACCGCCAGCCAGTCACCAAGGTGATTGGCGAACGTTTATCTAACACCTTGCTGCTGATGGTATCCGCTGAAGTGATAATTATCTTTGCTGCCTTGCTAATCGGTATCTACTCAGCCTTACACCAATATACTACTGCAGATAATGTCATCACAGCAACGACCTTTATACTTTATTCGATGCCGGTGTTCTTCTTTGCTTTGCTGGCGATGTATATTTTCGCAGTGAGTTTCAAAAAGTGGGGGATACCATACCTTCCAACCGTGGGCATGTTTGATCCTGAAGTTGGTCAGACCCCTCCGCAGGTGGCCTGGCATATGGTTCTACCGGTAGCCACACTTTCCTTTGGTTTTGTTGCTGGATATAGCCGCTACATCCGCAGCACAATGCTGGAAGTGATGAACCAGGATTACGTCCGCACCGCCAAAGCCAAGGGTCTACCACACCCAGAAGTTATCTATATTCATGCACTCAAGAATGCCGCCTTGCCCATCGTCACTCTCGTCGCATTAGATTTACCCTTCTTGTTGGGGGGAGCGATTGTCACCGAGCGCATCTTCGGTTGGCCTGGCATGGGCCGCTTATTCCTGGATCATGTTTCACGCTCGGATACTGCAGTGGTAATGGGTATCTTAATGATGATCGCTGTAGCGGTGATTATCTTTCAGATCATTGCTGATGTAACCTACGCTTGGCTTGACCCCCGCATCCGCTATAAATAACAGAAAACCATGACAGAATCTACACTTGAACAACCAAAGCCAGGGATTGCCAGCCTGTCACTAGACGAGCTGGAAACCCCACCACTCTCACTGGGACAGCTCACCTGGCGTCGTTTTCGCCGCCACAGGATGGCGATATTTGGTACGGTAGTCTTACTTCTTATCATGATCTATGCTTTTGGGGGTATGCTTGTTTTAAGTGAAGCGGATGCCAATCGAACCGAGACCGGCAACGCCTTGCAAGTACCCACCCGGGATCATCCCTTTGGTACTGATACAATCGGGCGTGATATCCTGGCCAGAACCATTTATGGTGGACAGATATCCATCCTCATCGGTTTAACTGCCATGCTGGTCGAAGTTATTTTTGGGGTCACCATCGGGGCTTTGGCAGGTTATTTTGGAGGCTGGTTGGATAACGTGCTGATGCGCATCACCGAGGCGATACTGGTGATTCCACAAATTTTCCTGTTATTGGTAATGGCACGCTATTTCGCCCAATCCATTCCCAATATAAAATTCTTGGGGCGCACCTTCAGCGGTAGCGTCCTGGTGATCATTTTTGTCATCGGCATCACCAGCTGGCCTTACTTGGCTCGTATTGTGCGGGCACAATTCCTATCGGTGAAAGAAAATGACTTTATCTTGGCAGCGCGCGCCACAGGCACTTCCACTCGCGATATCATTTTTCGCCATATTCTCCCCAATAGCATTGCTCCGATTATTGTTTCTGCTACGCTGAGTGTCGCTGCTGCCATCACCCTGGAAGCCTATATCAGCTTCCTTGGCCTTGGTGTGCGCCCGCCAACCGCTACCTGGGGCAACATGCTGGAAGGGGCTTACAACTATATTGAATCAGCCTGGTGGCTGTGGTTTTTCCCTGGGTCTTTAATCGCTTTGATCGTGCTGAGTATTAATTTCCTGGGCGATGGGTTGCGCGATGCGCTTGATCCGCATAGCCGGGCCGCATAATCAAAGGATATCGCCGCATATGAAACCGGAAAGAATTTTAGAGGTCAACAACCTATGCACTCGTTTCCACATAGCCGAAGGCACGGTATATGCGGTTAATGGTGTTTCATTACATCTTAACCACGGCGAAGCTATCGGTGTGGTAGGAGAGAGTGGTTGTGGAAAATCGGTCACCATGATGTCTATCATGAGGCTGATCCCCATTCCACCTGGCGAGATCGTCAGTGGGAAGGTACTCTATAATCAACACGATCTACTGAAATTGAGTGAAGCTGAGATGGAGCATATCCGCGGTAAAGATATCGCCATGGTCTTCCAGGACCCCATGACCGCCCTGAACCCGGTATTGACCATTGGTCGCCAGCTTGGCGAGCCTCTGCGTATCCATCTTGGGATGGACAAAGAGGAGCTCAACCAGCGCTCAATCGAGCTGCTCAACCAGGTGGGTATTTCCGACGCCTCCCACTGTCTGGATGAGTACCCACACCAATTCTCAGGCGGGATGCGCCAGCGGGCTATGATTGCCATGTCACTGGCTTGCTCGCCGTCCATCCTGATTGCCGATGAGCCTACAACCGCCCTGGATGTGACCATCCAGGCGCAGATTGTCGAGTTGGTGCAACACATTCGCCAGCAGATGAACATGGCTGTGATCTGGATCACCCACGACCTGGGGGTGGTGGCTGAAATTGCGGAGAGGGTGCTGGTCATGTATGCCGGTTTTATCGTCGAAGAAGCTGTTGTGGATGATCTTTATGAAGACCCGCGCCACCCCTACACCCAGGCGCTGTTGGCTGCCCTACCGCGCGTCGATCGCCGTCGTGACCGGCGCTTGCAGTCAATCCCTGGCGCGCCACCCAATCTGCTGGTAGCTCCCACTGGCTGCCCCTTTGTGCAACGCTGTCAATTCGCCTTCGACCGTTGCCGGGATGAGATGCCGCCCCTGATCCAGGTCGGGCTGAACCACCAGGCAGCTTGCTGGCTGGATGTGACCACTGGCAAGGAACGTTGACAACAGGAGAGAAACCTTGGCTGACGCTCAACCTGTACCCTCCCAAGTTACCCCATCGCTGGTGGAAGTGCAACAGCTTAAAAAGCATTTTCCCATCCGTCAAGGTTTGATCATCGAGCGCGAAATCGGCTCGGTCAAAGCTGTCGATGGTATCACATTCTCGATCCAACGCGGTGAAACCCTAGGCTTGGTGGGTGAGAGCGGTTGCGGTAAGACCACTGCTGGGCGCACGATCCTGGGGCTTTACCCGATCACCGCCGGTAATGTGACCATCTCCGGTATCTCCGTTGGAAGTGCTAGTAGAGAACAGATAAAATCCCTCCGTAGGAAAGCGCAGATGATCTTCCAGGATCCCTATGCTTCCCTCAATCCACGTTGGACAGTGAGCGCCATTATTGGTGAACCATTACACGTACACAACCTGTTGCCAGTTGGCAAACCTCGTGATGATCGAGTGCATGAGCTGATGTTAAGGGTTGGTCTCAGCCCACGCCTGATCAACCGCTTTCCTCACGAGTTCTCCGGTGGGCAAAGGCAGCGCATCGGCGTGGCGCGCGCCCTGGCTTCCAGCCCCGAGTTTATCGTCTGTGATGAACCCATCTCTGCTCTGGATGTCTCCATCCAGGCTCAGGTGGTTAACTTGCTGGAGGAATTGCAGGATGAGTTCAACCTGACCTATCTGTTTATCGCTCATGATTTGAGCATGGTCCGGCATATATGTGACCGGGTAGCAGTGATGTATCTGGGGGTGATCGTGGAATTAGCTGACCGCAATGAGCTATACGAAAATCCACTGCATCCTTACACGCAAGCCTTGCTATCGGCAGTGCCAATCCCAGATCCCAAGCGTGATCGTGAACGCCGACGCACCATTTTGAAGGGGGAAATCCCCAGCCCAATTAATCCTCCCAATGGCTGCCGGTTCCATCCACGCTGCCCGGTCGCAATAGAACGATGCAGCTGTGAAATCCCTGAATGGTGTGAGCTGACCCCGGGTCATTGGGTCGCTTGCCATGTAGTAACGAATTCATTAAAATAAATTTCCTGATAATCAGCATAGGTTTTATGCGATATTAATAGAAAGCGCTAAATTCGTTTCTATTATAGGCGGATCGTTACCCCATATATTAAAAACATCTAACTTCTATTAGCTTATTACTATACTCATAAAAGCGTTTTTTCTCGATATTTTTGTGATTTCTCACCTGACTTGCTCAAATTAGTGTCCCGAAATTAGCTTATTTTGCATATTTTTTGCCTCTTCAGAGGACTTCAAGTTCTGATATACACAAAACTCGCTTAGTGTCCCAAAAATTCGATTTTTACTCGATAAATTTCTCAAAAATGGCAAAAGTGAGCAAGTCAGGTACTATACTCATAAAAGCGTTTTTTCTCGATATTTTTGTGATTTCTCACCAAAAATGAGAAATCTTAAAATATCGGTGATTTTCCATAAACCCCTTGTGGAACAGAACATTTGTGCTATAATAGAGGTGCAATTACTCGCACCCCCAACCTTGGTCTCTACCCAGCAACTAGTTGAAGAGAAATTATCTTGACCTCATTATGGATCAAGGGGAGATCAGTGAGTAGTTACATGGTTGTGTAGGAATACCAATCTCCAGAAGATTAATTGAATGCAATTAAATTTTTCGATTCAATTCTAATCCGTGAGTTTAGGTGTGGCGCGACAACATTCTTGCACATTAACAAATATTCCGTAATTACTCACCCCTACGCGATTTAAACATTTTCTGGTAAGATGCGCGTATGG
>CAZXPK010000001.1:22513-66235 GCA_964642565.1 uncultured Anaerolineaceae bacterium | reverse complement strand
TACCCTGAAGGTTGCATGTTTCAGTCCATCCTAATCAGATGGTCAGACTACTAGTCTATCTATGGATTGAGTGATCTTTTAATTAGGCTGAGAATGCCATCTTTTTTTCGAAAATTTTCTATATCATTAATAATACTTTCCCTTCTATTACCCATTTCCATAGGTCAGGCAACTCCTTCGGGGCAGACTGCCACGGGTAATGAAAAAGCCCAGGCATTATTGGATCAACTTACACCTGAAGAACGTGTAGGACAGCTCTTTCTGGTCACATTCACTGGTCCTGAAGCTGGGATTGGTTCGGTTACAGGCGCCCAAATCTTTGATTTGATCGTTAGTTATCATATCGGTGGTGTAATTTTAATATCTGCAAACGATAACTTTATCGGCTCAGACCAAACCCTTGTCTTTGCTCAAAGCTTAACTGATCAGCTCCAAAGGGACGAATACAGCGCCTCTCAAGAACCACAAATTAATCCCGAAACGAATGAGTTCTATACCCCAGCCTATATTCCCTTATTTATTGGGATTTCCCAGGAAGGTGATGGCTACCCATACGATCAAATCCTCAATGGAATGACCCCACTACCAAGCCAAATGGCACTCGGAGCCACCTGGAGTACAGATTTAAGCCAACAGGTTGGTAATGTCCTCGGAAAAGAACTCTCAGGATTGGGATTCAACTTACTCCTCGGACCATCATTGGATGTGCTTGAAGTCCCAAGCTCAGATAGTGGAGGAGATCTTGGTGTCAGGACTTTCGGTGGAGATCCATTTTGGGTCGGGTCATTAGGTCAGGCCTATATCAGAGGTATTCATGAAGGAAGTAATGGGAAAATGGTGGTAGCAGCAAAACATTTCCCGGGTTTTGGTGGCTCCGATCGATTACCCGAAGAAGAAGTGGCAACCGTCCGTTCATCCCTTGAACAGCTTAAGCAAATTGATTTGGCACCTTTTTTTGCAGTGACCGGCAATGCACCTGATACCGGATCCATGACCGACGCACTGCTTGTATCTCATATCCGATATCAGGGATTTCAAGGCAATATTCGTGCAACTACTCGTCCCGTGAGTTTCGACCCCCAGGCGTTTTCACAATTGATATCCTTGCCAGCTTTCGATACCTGGAGGCAAAATGGTGGGGTAATGATCAGTGATAATCTCGGAAGCCGAGCCGTTCGTCGTTTTTATGATCCCAGCGGTCAAACCTTCAATGGACCACTCGTCGCTCGAGATGCTTTTCTCGCTGGAAATGATTTGCTTTATTTGGATAATTTCCTTTCGAGTGGTGACCCCGATGTGTATTCATCATATGTGCGTACTTTAGTCTTTTTTGCTCAAAAATATCGTGAAGACCCTGCTTTTGCTCAGCGGGTGGATCAGTCAGTATTACGCCTACTGACCCTTAAATTAAAAATTTACAACAATACCTTTTCAGTGACATCCACACTGCCTAATTCGGATACCTTAAATACGATCGGAGTTTCTACACGGGTGACATTCAATATTGCGCAACAAGCAGCCAGTCTCATCAGTCCACCCCTCGATGAGCTCAATATTGCTATCCCATCACCGCCTGGACGGAATGATCACATCATATTCATCAGCGATACGAGAGTATTTCAACAATGCAGCACATGCCGGCAGCAATATTCGATCGATGTTGATGCATTTAAGAATGCTGTTATCCGATTATATAGTGGCAGTAGTCAAGTCATTCCTGGCAATCTTAGTTCCTATACATTTCAAGATTTATCCGACATGATTAATTCAGGTACAGGGATATTGCAAATAGAAAATGACTTGCGCGGTGCTGATTGGATTGTGTTTGCGATGGATTCCGTATCCAATGATATTCCAGCTTCACAGGCATTACGCCAGTTCCTCGATCTGCGTCCTGACCTCATACAAGGGAAGCATTTGATTGTCTTTGCGTTAAGCGAACCCTATGCGCTGGATGCAACAGATATATCGAAATTATCTGCATATTATGCCCTGTACAGTCGCTCCAGTTCTTTTATTGAAATCGCAGCCAGAATTCTATTTCATGAAATCCAACCAACCGGTCATCTCCCAGTATCAGTCCCGGGCATCGGATACGAGATTCTGGAAGCAACCTCCCCTGATCCTAATCAGGTTATCCATATTTATCAAGATAATCTGGGTGTCTCACAACTAGTAGGAACCCAGACGCCTGTCCAAACTCCCACATCCTTGAAAGTCGGGGATCCCATTTCTTTTGTGACTGGCATTATTCTGGATCACAATGGAAACCAGGTACCGGATGGAACGGTCGTACGATTCACCCTTTACCATGATGGTGATAGCGTTCCTGCCCAAATCGTCGAATCCCAAACTTCCCAGGGTATTGCCCGGGGTAATCTAATGATTGACCAATCTGGTGAGATAAACATACGAGCTGATAGTGGGTCGGCAGTTACCTCCGATGTTTTGACATTTGAAATCCCTCCAGAATCGATTACTTCCACCCCCCTTACACCTACTCAAACACCTGTCTCTTCGCCGACTCCAACCATTGTCCCAACCGACACGCCAACTTCCACTCCTCAAGCAATAGTGATTCCTGTCGATGTACCTAACCAAGGAAATGTGGATTTCGGAGATTGGATGCTTGCGCTAATCGTGACTGCCATAATCAGCGGGGCTAATTATTGGCTGACAAATCTAAAAAGCGGACTTCGATGGGGAGTTCGAGCTGCCTTGCTTCCCTTGATTGGTGGCATGTTTACTTATATCTACCTGGCAATTAATATGCCGGGTAGTGAGTCCATGCTTAAACAAATGGGAACCTGGGGGGTTATGTTATTTGTCGTCATTGGGGCAGCGATCGGGGTTGGCGCGGTCTGGATCTGGCAGATGATGGATTTTCGTAACATCAAACCAGCATAAGATTAATGAGCCAGAGTAATAATCAGACTGAATACAATTAAACCTGCAGCTACCCAAAGTAAAATTCGTTCGCGCGAGGTGGAAAGGATCATCCTCAGGGATGGGGTTTGAGGTTTCTTAGCAGGTCGGATGGGCGGGATCCAATTCCCGATCAATGCCTGGCGTAAAGTTTCGATATCCTGTGGACGTTCATCAGGGTGTAAATTCATCGCCCACAATATTGCCTTTTCAGTGCGCATACTGATTTCTGGATTGATCTGTCGTGGAGGGGTTAAATTTTCTGGATGTAAAAATCGCTCGCGTGCTTCCACGGGAGGTTGGTTGGTGAGCAAATGATATAGTGTCGCTCCAAATGCATAAACATCACTGCGCCGATCGGTGTGACCAGTATCCCCTCCATATTGCTCTAAAGGTGTATAAAGAGCTGTACCTCGCCCCTGCAAGATTGTAATCGTCATTTCCTCTGAAGCCAGGATTTTCACCAACCCAAAATCCACCAATTTAATTAACCCGCTGGGCGTAACTTTGAGGTTGCTTGGTTTAATATCCCTATGCAAGATCGGAGGAGTTTGATTGTGCAAGTAGCTAAGGGCGTCTGCAATTTGATTTGCCCAAGAAAGTACTTCCGTCTCGGGTAGAAAAGCTCCTCTTTGACGTGCTTCCATCATCAATGTGCGTAAATCGTCTCCGGGAACATAATCCATTGCCAGGTAATCACGCGGTCCGATTGAAAAGAAATCAGATACTTTGGGCAGATTAGGGTGATCCAGACGCGCTAAAACCGTCGCTTCACGGAGGAATTGGTCGCGGGCTTGCTGGACGACCTCCTGCGGTAATGTGCGGTCATGCTCGACCTCTTTAAGTGCACATTGTCGCCCTTCCAGGCGAAGGTCATCTGCAAGGTAAATACTGCCCATGCCTCCATGCCCGATAATCCGGCGAATTTTATAGCGACTTCTCAGGACTTCTCCAGTCTTTAAGGGCGTCGGCATGTTTTTTTCATCCGATGGCGTTTCGGATGAAGATATTATACCTTTGGTTTCTGAAAGAATGGAGGATTCAAGAAAGCCAACCGAGGTGAGAATATTACACGATATAATAAATAGAACGCTCGCAGCACATGCCTTTCTTGATTGGCTTCATATCTCATATAGCACCGCCAGCTTCCCGCCTTCTACCCCAAAGGGTGCTGCAAGCGTAGCATTTGCATTGGGATTGAAGGAACACCAAACCATCAAAACTCTAATCTTCGAAACGGATAAAGACGAGCGGGTACTCATCATGGTTGGTGGAGATCAAAATGCCATTTCTGGTCACATGAAAAAAGTCCTTGGTTCCCGAAACATTCAGCTTGCCAGCCCTGATAAAGTGATCCAAACAACCGGCTACCCAATTGGTTCCATTCCTCCATTTTCTCGGCAACCCAACGGATTCCGGTCATTTTTGGATTTGGATATGATGAATGAGGTTATCCTGGCTGTTGGGGCTGGAGTGTGGGGAAATGAAATTTTAATTTCCCCAACCAATTTGGTAATTGCCAGCCAGGCTATGGTGGTAAACTTAACTGATCGGGAGAAGCCTGTATTTCAGTAGAACTAAACCATGGTATATTTATAAATCCCTGAACGATAGAAGGTTTCCAGAGAGATAAATCGAGGATAACGAAATGGCACTGGAGACTGAAGACTTTCCTTCATTGATTGCACAAGCAGGACCATTAAACGGCCAGCGTTGGACCTTGAAAGGCGATGTCATCGTTGGTAGGGATGATTCGTGTAACGTAATCATCCAAAATCGCCAGGTTTCCCGCTACCATGCAAGGTTTGTCACTCTACCCCATGGGGTTCAATTGGAAGATTTGGGGAGTAAGAACGGGACTCATATCAATGGCCATGAGGTGGTGGAGCCCATAATGCTTCAGGATGGGGATGTAATACAGATTGCATTTGCCCAACAGTTTATCTATTTAAGCTCCGATTCCACTTTACCTTTGGAATCACCACCTGAAAAACCCACTGAGTTTGTTCCTGTTACCCATTTACTTCGATTGGACAAACGCTCGCGACGAGTTTGGATTGGAAATGAAGAGTTGCTTCCTCCGCTTTCTGTCTCCCAATATCAATTGTTGGAATTATTATTTGACAATCCCGGGCGAGTCGTTTCTCGCGCTGAATTGGTTCAAGCGGTTTGGGGGAAAGAGGATGCCATCGGTGTCTCTGAGCAAGCTTTGGATGCCCTCGTACGCCGATTGCGTGACCGTCTAGCTGCGATTAATTCAGAGCACCAATTTCTAATTACTGTGCGCGGCCATGGATTGAGGATGGATAACCCACCATTCATATGATATGTTAAATAAAATCGGGGCTAGTTCAGTTCAAACCAGCCCCGATTTTGTTTTTATTAACTAAGATTCGCAGACATCGTTATTCGTAATGCCGAACTGAAGACCTTATTCATGCGCACTTTCAATTCAGCATCCTCACCAGATTCTGTTCTAACTAACAGGCTGGAGAGTATATCCATAAACTCAGGCGTTATTTCGGTTTTGTGCACCTCGAGTTTTTTGTTCAGCTCATCATCCGAGGTAGCTGCTTCCAACAACTCTTGAATTAATGCTACTTCAGGTGGAGGCGTACTTGCTTTATCCACCACTTCTTCAACCTGTTTTAGTTTACTGATTTTTTCAAGATCCCCAGCCTTTCTTGCCACTTCCATTTCATCATTAAAGGCTTGGACAAAGAATTCATCTACCAATGAGAGATTTTGAGTCATTGCCTCTTTGATATCTTTGGCTTGCACGATCGTGGCCAAGTGTTTTCTAGCTTGCAGTAATCTTTCTTCCATTTGCTTATCGATTGCGCGTGTCATCTCCAACAGCTGGTCGCGTAGCTTGATTAATCGATCCCTGCCATCCGCACGTGCCCGATCAATCCTTTCGCTCAATAACCTGAAAAACTCATAATCCATTCCAGGTCTACCGAGGCTTGCCAGGACGCTTAATTGGGTCTCATTGGGTGCTTTAATCACCATTTCTAGTAGTTTTTCGCGCGTCAATGACTTCCCTGCAGATTGTAAGGTTTGGATCGCGGCTTCAACATCCTTAGACTGTTCCTGGATCTGCTTACCAAAGCTGGTGTTCGCTAATAATTTCTTTTGTATATCACCCAATCGCTTGGCTGATTCCTGATCTCCATTGACTGCGGAGGCCTCGATTAAACGGTTTAGTAAGTTAAAAAAGTCGCTATCGAAAAGGGCATCTTCCTTCACAGTAATTTCTGCAATGGTTTCATCAGATGCATTTATCAATCGCTGTAACAAATTCATTCGATCCTGTTGAGCTTGGATTATTTCCTTGGTAATTCCATCTGATGCCAGGATACGCTCGATCATCGTTTGGATGGTCAACATAGACTGCGGTTGTAGCAGGTATGCTTTTCTTTTTTCTTGTGGCAGACTGTTCGTAACCCTGGTGATCAACGGACCAATGATGCGTTCTTGTTCATTGATGGGTAAGCCAAGCTCAAGAGGAAAATAAGTAAGTAACAGGTCTTTATTCGGATCGTGATATACCAACGGGGTGGCAATCATCCCTTTAAAACCACAATTTGGACAAGAGGCAAGGTTGAATGCTCCCGAGAGGATTTTTTGTTTTGCTGTTGGATCCTGTCCGACATCGAATAATTGGTCGATATCAGCCATGATTGGCTGCCTACAGTTCGGGCAGTTTATACGTGTCTTTGGCATGAATGTCTCCTAATCGAAAGTTCCTTCAATAATTAAATCGTAAGTATCACTGATGGATGGTGATCAACTCCGCAGTATGGAAAAGCATATGCGTGTACCATCACCAGGCCGTGGATCAACCCAAATTCGACCACCATGAGCTTCAATGACTGCGCGTGCCAAGTATAAACCTAACCCAGCACCTTTCGTAGTTCGTTTGGCATTGGAGGACCGGTAAAAACGATCGAAAATATGAGGAATATCATCTGGTGCAACACCCGGTCCTTCATCACTGACACATACGATGACCTGCACAGGGCGAACTTGCCCGCTGATGCGAATCTCGCCTCCCTGAGGTGAATATTTAATTCCATTCGATACGAGATTGGATAGGACCTGTTCCAGACGTGTTTCGTCTCCGGATACGACTGGAAAATTTTCGGGGAAATCTACAATGATGTGATGGATGGAAGATTGAGTTTGAAAGCGTTTGGCTATCCGATCCGCTACGACGTTCAAGGCTACATCCGATAAACTGAGTGAGAGTCCTCCCGCCTGCAGTCTGGATGCATCCAATAAATTCTCAATCAAGCCAGTCAATCGGTCAGCTTCTTCCTCAATAACCGCCAGACTGTCCTTCACAATTTCACGGTCCCAATTTGCATCTTCCCGTCGTAATGTACCCACATACCCCTTAATGAGTGCGACAGGGGTCTTCAGCTCATGACTGATCACCGAGATAAATGTGCTCTTTAATTCCTCAGCCTCGCGAAACCTGGTGATATCACGCACAGTTGCAATGATATTAAGCAAATTTCCCCCTCCGGAAACAAGCGGAGCGTATGTGATACCCACGGGTAACGACACTCCTGAGGCTCTTTGCAGGTCACCTTCCACATACAAGGTGGCATTGGGAGTAAGTGGCCAGCCACCTGCCTCTGCTTGTTCCAGGGTCAGCATATCCTCATGGCAGGTTAGGTTGATCACCTCGTCATGCGATTTTCCAACAATACTATCAATCGACTTCTCAAGCATGTGGGCAAAGGCTGGGTTACTGCGAGTTATAACGTGACTTGATGAAATGATCAAAATACCATCTGCAGCAGAATCGAGCAAGGCATCCACTCGCTGCTTATCCTGACTTACCTGCTGGTATAGCTGAGCATTGTCCACCGCAATGGCAGCCTGATTCGCGAAGCTCTGTAACAACGCACGATCATTTGAAGAAAATATTCCTGGATAATTCCGAAACACAAATATCACCCCAATCACTTTTTCACGTGTGATCAGAGGTAAACCTACACCAGAAAACAACCCTAATCCGACTGTCCTGACTAAATTCTGAAGTAACCGATTGACTTCAGGTAGCTCAAACCGCGCTGGATCCTCATTATCCGGAATTTCTGCCAGGAGTGGTTCCAGATATCGCGCTAAGCTTGCGGGGATGCCAAGACTCGTCGCTACCTTCCACCCCCCTTTTTCAGCTCGTAATGCGATTAATCCCACCTGACCAGCTAACATCTCTGCGGAGATATATAGAATACGCCCCAGGAGCTTGTCCAAATCAAGCTCCTGGGTTAGTGCACAGCTAATTTCCAATAAATAATCGCGTTGTCGAACGCGAAAATCAGGCAACATGTGAAATTTGGAATTCCTTTTCAGATAAAGAAATGGATTCTTCAAAGATATCCAGACCGTCGTCTATTTCACTCTTGGTGATATTTAACGAAGGTGAGATCCTGATCGTGCTTTTACCGCATCCCAAACTGATCAAGCCGCGTTCGAATGCTCTCTGAACTATGCGCTCACGCAGGTCATGAGCTGGTTCTTTGCTCTGCTTGCTTTTCACGAACTCAACGCCAATCATTAATCCAATCCCACGTACCTGACCAATGCTTGGGTGCCGGGCTGCAATCTCATTTAATGCATCCAGGGCATAATCACCGACTTCTTGCGCGTTTTGCAAATATTCATCCCGAATCAGGTCCATGGTGGCTAACGCAGCTGCACAGGCAATGGGGTTGCCACCATAGGTATTCCCGTGAGAGCCTAATGGCCAGGTAACGATGCTTTTTCGAGAAATGATTGCACCTAATGGGATTCCCGATGCAATCCCTTTTCCCACACAGACGATATCCGGTTCAATCCCAAAGTGTTCGATTGCCCACCATTTTCCCGTCCGCCCCATACCAGATTGAACTTCGTCGACGATGAGCAAAATATCGTGGCGGTCACATAGGTCACGCAAAGCCGGATAGAACCCAGGTGGTGGGATAATATACCCCCCCTCACCTTGGATTGATTCCACTAAAAGACCTGCCACATCTTCAGCAGGTAATAATTTCCCTAAAACCTGTTCTTCGATATACCTTACAACAGTCTCTCCGTAATCCTCCCCGGGACGTTGGTTGAACACCGGTCGATAAGGATCAGGGTAAGGGACATGCACCACGCCATTCATGAGAGGGTAAAAACCTTCATGATATAAAGGCTTACTGGCTGTGAAGCTCAATGAACCCAGTGTCCGGCCATGAAATGCCCCCAAGAAACCGATAAATTGACTCGCACCTGTATGATAACGCGCAAGCTTGATGGCTGCCTCCACACTTTCGGTGCCTGAATTGGTCATGAAGGAAACAGCATCTTCTTTAAACGGTGCGATCTGATCCAAACGCTCGCCAAGATCGACCCATGCTTCATGATAAAAATCAGCCGAGATGTGGAGGAACTTATCCGATTGATCTTTGATCGCTTGAACGACTTTTGGATGGCTGTGACCAGTGGCAGTAACCGCAATCCCCGCCGCAAAGTCCAAAAAATGATTGCCGTCCACATCCCATACATCTGAACCTTTGCCGTGATCCATCACAAATGGATAAGCTCGAGCATATGAAGGTGAGATTACAGCTGAATCACGTTCGATAATGGCTTTAGCCTTTGGACCTGGTAGATCATAGATTTGCATATTTTTTCTCCTGTTTTGTTCCTGTAAACCCCTTTTGAACATGCAAAATAATTTGCTACTGGAAAGACCCCAGCAGTTCAACATTTACAGGTTGATGAATGGCTCCTGTTTGCCCGATGTGAAAATTATAACACTACACGGATGGGTTATAATCATGCCACCTAATGATTGCCAGCTTTAATTTCGAAATAAAATCTAGAGATCATCGTGCCCGTGCTGGAATCTTTCACACCCCGCATGGCGAACTTCTCACACCACTGTTCGCTCCGGTTGGCACACAGGCTTCCGTTAAGACGGTTACACCTGACCAATTGGAGGACCTGAAAACAAGTTTGATCCTCGCCAACACCTACCACCTCTATCTGAGACCCGGGGATGAGGTCATTGCTAAATTAGGTGGATTGCATACCTTTATGCATTGGGACCATCCGATATTGACCGATTCTGGTGGTTTTCAGGTATTTTCATTAGCCGACAGCCGTAAACTTGATGATGATGGGGTCACCTTTAAAAGCCATATCGATGGCTCGATACATCGAATTACCCCCGAAAAATCCATTGCTATTCAAGAAAACTTAGGTGCAGATATCATCATGGCATTTGATGAATGCGGCTCTCCCTATGACTTGGCTAAAAATGAAACCGCTTTGGAACGCACGCATTCTTGGGCCGAGCGGTGTGTAAAAGTAAAAACCCGCTCCGACCAGGCCTTATTTGGGATAATCCAGGGAGGAATATATCCAGAACTACGTATACGTTCAGCGGAATATCTCTCCTCGCTTGAATTACCTGGCTATGCCATTGGTGGGTTATCGGTTGGCGAAACCAAAACCGAAACACTCTCTATCCTTGAGCTGGTGGATGCATATCTACCGGAAGATAAACCGCGCTATCTGATGGGAGTTGGCTCGCCGGAAGATTTAATTATGGGTGTCCTGCGTGGCGTAGATATCTTCGATTGTGTTCTACCCACCCGACTTGCCCGGCACCATGCTGCGATCACACGTACCGGGCGTTTGAATATTGCCAATGCCAGATATTCATCCGATAAATCACCCATCGATGAAAGTTGTTCCTGTTATACCTGCAGGAACTTCTCCACTGCATATATCAGGCATTTAGTGCTCGCCAAGGAAATATTAGGCGCCACATTATTGACCATTCACAACCTTAATACCTTATTACATTTAATGACCGACATTCGCCAGGCAATCATGAATGGTCGCTTCGATCAATTTGCTGCCGATTTTTTTGAACATTGGGAAAGCTCATTATGACCCTCCTTCAATCCATCATCCTGGGTATCATTCAAGGTTTAACTGAATTCCTGCCAATTTCCAGTTCTGCTCACCTGGTGATCGCACCATATATATTGGGGTGGCATATCCCAACTCAGGAAGGATTTATATTTGATGTTTTAGTCCAGCTTGGAACATTGCTGGCTGTAATTTTCTACTTCAGGAAAGATTTGTACCAGATTATCGTTGGAGTAATCCATGGCCTTATCCATAGGCAGCCTTTTTCAGATCCGATGTCTCGTTTGGGCTGGCTCTTGATTTTTGCCACCATCCCGGCAGTAATTGCTGGGGTTCTATTCAAAGACCTGGTGGAAAGAGCCTTCGGTAGTCCAATTGCAGCAGGCTTATTCTTGCTCGGCACAGCTGCTTTATTGCTAATCGCTGAACGGGTTGGGAAACGTAATCGCCCATTTAATACTATCAATTGGTTGGATGCATTGATTGCTGGATTATTCCAGGCTATCTCCCTTCTGCCCGGCATTTCTCGGTCAGGATCAACCATTACAGGCGGTATGATCCGTAACCTGGACAGACCATCCGCTGCGCGTTTCTCATTTTTAATGTCTGTGCCAGTTATGATTGGTGCAGGTGCTTTGGCTCTAGTTGATTTGATCAAATCTCCCAGCTTCACTATGCAAATCCCCACCTTGATCGTTGGTTTCATCGCAGCTGCTATTGTCGGATATCTATCCATTCGTTGGTTATTATCTTATCTCGTCAAGCACCCGCTTTATTACTTTGCCATCTATTGCCTGTTACTCTCGATAATAACTATCATATTCTCCTTCATACGACCTGGATGATGAAGCGTTTTTTGCTTTTTGGATTGGTCTTGTTGCTCTCGACATGTGGAGCTCCAGATGTATCCACACCTGCCCCAACACCTGAAGCAATTAGACTCTTCTATCCAGCGGCCATGCAGCCATGGGCAGATAAAATGGTAAATTGTGCTACTAATGAACCCCAAATTGCCCTCTATTTTATGCAATCTACCGCGTTGGATACCAATCTCCGCGCGAATGATATCGCACTGGATTTGGGTCAATCTACTCAGGATATCCCGGGTTCTAATCTTTTCCAGGTTGGATGGGAACAGATCGTTGTGGTAGTCAACAAGGACAATCAGTCATCACAGCTTTCAAACGAGGTCTTAAAATCAATCTTTTCAGGTCAAGTATCAAAATGGGAAAATGCTACCAACCAGTCAATCCAGGTTTGGGTAATGCTTGAAGGCGACCCGACACGCACGATATTTGATAACATCATCATGTCCACCCAATCATTAAACTCTGAAGCCATGCTGGCTCCCGATCCAAGCGCTATGCTTGAAGCAATCTCCGGAAATGTTGCAGCCATAGGCTATCTGCCACAATCCTTTTTGAACACGAGCGAATCAAACGCTGTGAGTAAAGTAAGAATCCTCCAGCTGGAACCTGCTCTCGAGGCAAAGCTACGCCAACCAGTGATCGCGATCACTCAAAGCGAACCTGAAGGTTTGTTACGTGATTTATTAGTCTGTGTACAAGGTGTAGCCCCCTGACCCAACATCCTGATGATTCAGCGAATCTCAAATTCCTAACACCGTTTGTGTTTTTACGGGATTCATTTTGCTTTGCTTACCCCATAAGTTTTATGACTAATATCATCCTTGTTCTAATAATACCTATGACCTGGATTGACTATACGCAATGTAACTGGTGCCAGATATTTAATTACCGACTAACCAGGATAACTGCATCACTGTTTTTTAATCGAAGTTGGTAAATAACCATATAGAAACCAATAAACAATCGCAGGAAATCCAGTTTGGATATCTGGCTCCCACACGAAGCCATCCACTACCAGAAAATTTCGTAAATATGCATCGAGACCGGATAATAAATCAATCTCTGCGCTGTTTTGTCCTCCACCTTCAGATTCTAAAAAAGTAAGCATAACCCTTAGACGCACCTCGTACGGGTAGCGGTCCGTATTATCTTGCGGGTTGTTTTTGTACTCTTCGATAAAATCCCGCCACATCCGCAGCCGGGCACTAAAACTATGTCCAGCTTTCTTCTCCCATGCCACCCTCCACTTGGATCGAATGAGGTCCAATTTGGTATTGAGCTGATCCACATGAACTGTTTGATCGCGAGCTTCATGATATGCTGCTAATCTCGCACGCGCCAGGAGTAATCCACCCAGCGTCAGGCGCGGATAATCTGGCCCACCCGCCAGCGAACTAACACTCAACGGCCAAAATACCTCATCCGAGAGTAAATAGTCAACCATAACTTCCAGACCTGCTTGTATATATCGAAGGTCGTATTCAAAGGTTTTCATTGGATTAATTGTTTTTTTTGCCACGAAGCCGAGATCATTATTGGTGTAAATTTAATCTACTAAAAACTCGATAAAAAAATGTTATTTTGAAGGCATACATCGATGGTCATAAAGTCTAGGGGCGGTTAAATCAGCACTCTTAATGGTTCCTCGATATATTTCGCCAAAGCTTGTAGGAATCTGGCTCCTTCGACCCCATCACTGATGCGGTGATCTACCGATAAGGTTGCTTTCATCCGTGTCCCTATCCTGATCTCCCCATTCATGACCACTGGTACCTGCCTGGCTGATCCTACGGCTAATATGGCTGCTTCCGGTGGGTTGATGATAGCCGTAAACTGATCCACATCATACATTCCCATGTTGCTGACGGTGAAGGTTGAGCCTTCAATATCTTCCGAGCGCACTTTACCCTCCCGCGCCCGGTCCACCATGACTTTCAGCTCCGATGAGATTTGGTGGACGGTTTTCTGATCGGCATTTCGATTTACCACGGTGAGTAAGCCATTCTCCACAGCTACAGCAACGCCGATATTGATCTCCCCGTGGTAGATTAATACGTTATTACTCAGGTCCAGAGAGGCGTTTAAATTGGGAAATTCCAATAACGTCAATGCCACAGCTCTGACGATAAAATCATTCACTGAGAGCTTGTCATCTTCCGAGAGGAGAGTATTGATCTCCTTTCGCCGGTCGATCAGTGCTCCAACATCATACTCATGCGTCACATAAAAATGCGGCGCTTGCTGCATGGATTCATTCATCCGGCGCCCAATCGCAGCTCTTAATTTAGGCAATGGCACTCTGCGTGTCTCACGGATGAACTCTCTTGATGGTGCCGCAGGCGGGACGCGAGCTACACTCGGAATTTTCGCAATCACTGGCTCAGGTGCTTTCGCCTGATAGGATTCGATATCCTTTTTTGTGATCCGTCCTGCTGGTCCTGTTCCTCGAACCATTTGTAGATCAATTCCCAATTCAGCCGCCATTGAGCGTGCAAGTGGAGAGGCATGCAAATCACCTGGTATACCCGTGGGTGTTTCGCTCTTAGGAGCGGTCGCTACCGAGATAGGTTGAACTGCTTCCCCTTCCACTGGCTTTTCAATGGTCGTGGGTCTTTCATCAACAACTGACTTTCCCAAAAGAGCCTCGATATCAACTTCCTCACCAGATTCACCAATCACAGCAATTGGGTCATTGATCGGTACGACTGCACCTTGTTGAACCAGCTGGAGAAGTAAAACGCCACTATAGGTGGATTCCACTTCAACGGTGGCTTTATCCGTTTCAATCTCAGCCAATACCACTCCTTTGGTGATGTTCTCACCTTCATTAACCACCCACCGTACAAGAGTGCCTTCCGCCATATCGAAACCAAGTTTAGGCATGCTGACAATTTGCGCCATTACAGCACCTCCTTAACCGCTTTAATCACGTCGTCCACTTGTGGGAGTGCCAGCTGTTCTAGATTCCGGTTATATGGTAATGGCACTTCCTTTTGAGCTACGCGCTGTATGGGGGCATCCACATAATCGAAAGCTTCCTCATAGATTCTGGCAGATACCTCCGCCCCGACGCCATACGACCGCCAGCCTTCTTCAACAATTACTGCCCGATTTGTCTTCTTGAATGATTCAAGGACAGGTTCCATATCCAGGGGTCTAAGTGTCCTTAGATCAACAATTTCGACGTCGATCCCCTCTTGCGCCAGTCGATCGGCTGCCTTCATCGAAGTTTCCAGCATTTTGCTATAACTCACGACCGTAACGTCTTTACCAGGTCTTTGGATTTTGGATTTTCCAATGGGGATCAGATTTTCACCCTCAGCAACTTCCCCTCGTGATTGGTAGAGGGTGGCTGACTCAATGAATAATATGGGGTCATTGCTACGGATTGCTGATTTCAGCAGTCCTTTTGCATCCTCAGGTGTGCCAGGTGCTACCACTTTTAACCCAGGAAAATGGGCAAAGACTACATCGGGTGTCTGAGAGTGAGTGGCTGCCAGCTGCCGTCCACCTCCACTGACTGTGCGAATCACAAGTGGCAATACCATTTGCCCCGCAAACATATAATGTAACTTGGCAGCTTGATTAACGATATGTTCAAATGCTGAAAATGCGAAGTTGATCGTCATGATTTCAGCAACTGGACGTAAGCCTGTGAGGGCTGCCCCAATTGCGGCCCCAACGATGGTAGCTTCTGAGATGGGAGTATCTTTTACCCGCTCAGCCCCAAAATGGTCATAAAAACCTTTGGTGACCGCGTAACTTCCTCCCCACACTCCTACTTCTTCCCCCATGATAAATACGTTGGTGTCACGCTCCATCTCTTCCCAAAGTGCCTGTGATATGGCTTCACGCATTGTGATTCTAGGCATATTTCACTCTGCTCATTCCATTTCCACGTATAAGTTCTTATACAGGTCTTCAGCCAGTGGCTCCGGGCTGCTTTCAGCAAACTGAACGGCTGCCTGAACCTCTTGTTCAGCAGCTTTTTCCACATCCTCCAATTCATCAGGGCTGGCAATTTTACTCTCCACCAGATATTTATGGAAAATACCAAGCGGGTCTTCTTCGTTTTGCCAGCGTTTTACTTCTTCAGATGTTCGGTAACGCTCGGGATCCCCCATCGAGTGCCCGCGGAAGCGGTAGGTCTCAACTTCGAGGAAATAAGGAGATTTGTTGGTGCGTACTGTCTCAATGGCTTTTTCTGCAGCTTCACGGACTTTCATGACATCCATTCCATCTACCCTGCTGTTGGGAATCAGATATCCTTCGGCTTTCTGGCGAATCTCTGATACAGCCGAAGCACGCTCAACAGATGTGCCCATCCCATACAGGTTATTTTCACATACCCATAACACCGATAAATTCCACACCTTGGATAAGTTTAATGCTTCGTGGAAATATCCAATATTGGTCGCACCGTCTCCAAACATGCAGATGGTCACTGAATCCCGACCTTGATATCGATCTCCAAATGCCATACCCGCTGCGATGGGTAAATGTGCTCCTACAATGGCGTGCCCCCCCCAGAAGTTCTTCCCTACATCTGCCATATGCATGGAGCCACCCCGTCCCTCAGAGCTGCCAGTGACCTTTCCAAGCAGCTCGGATAGCACTACCTTGACCGGGATGCCACAACTAATGGCTACACCATGATCCCGGTAGGCGGTAATTACCCTATCTTGGGGTTGGCGAGACGAGATTAGCCCCGTGCTGACCGCTTCCTGACCGATATAGAGATGCAAAAAACCCCCAATCTTCCCTTGTTGGTATAATGCCGAAGCTTGTTCTTCAACCAGACGGATCAAAATCATCTGGTGAAATAATTCTATGTAATCATTTTTTTCCATTACCCATGACCTCCCATCTGGAGTGCATAGATATCTGTTGATTAATATCAAAGAACATCTACCCGAATAAAAATTATACCAACTTTACTGTGTATATTTTGGTAGCTTTGGGTTAGCGTCTAATTAATTATGCGACCCTTTTTTTCCTCATCTGTAGTCTTTCCTAAGCATTGTGAAGTATAATTTTTATGCATGGATCTGGTCTCTATTACCCGCTTTCTCAACGGGTTTTTAATGATTGCCTTGCCCATCGTTCTGGGTATCTTTCTGGTTAACAAATTTCAGTTGAGTTGGAAATTATGGTTGATCGGCGCTTCCACCTTTATTATTTCCCAGATATTTCACATCCCCTTTAATAGTTATATATTAAATCCTCTTCTAGGAACCTTCCAACAAACCATCGGGGGTATTCCAGGTAATTTGATTGTAGCCCTCATCCTGGGTTTAAGTGCAGGTGTTTTTGAAGAATGTGCACGATATGGCATGTTCCGCTGGTGGCTCAAGGATTCCCGCTCATGGCGAAGTGCTGTACTGGCTGGTGCCGGGCATGGCGGCGTCGAAGCCATCCTTCTGGGTGGCTTGGTGATGTGGATTTTCCTTAATATGATGGCTGTTCGAAATGCCGATCTAAGCAGCTTGAACCTCACTCCCGAACAGCTTGGGCAAATCCAGATGTATTGGAATGTTCCCTGGTATGACACTTTATTGGGTGCTCTGGAACGCGTTTTTACCATTCCATTCCACATCATGGCATCCGTGTTCGTGGTGCAGGTTTTTACTAGACGCCCGGGTCACCAACAGCTCTGGTGGTTGGGCTTGGCTATTCTTTTCCACACATTAATGGATGCATCTGCAGTGTTCATCGCAGGACAATGGGGTGGATATGTTGCTGAGGCTGTACTGGGTGGTCTGGCGATTATGGATGTCGTCATCATATTCGCTCTACGCCAACCTGAACAGGAACCAAAGGTTCCTCCCTCCAATCCAATCTCCACTGAACTACCAGTTTTTACCCCAAGCCCGGTAGAAGAATCCACAGAAAATCTGGAGAAGACTCGATATCAATAGGCTAAAATTAACCTAGTTTAGCCTTCAATCCTTTCAAAACCAAGTATATTAATAAATCCATTATGATCAAAACTGAAAACCTATCCAAAAAGTTTAACACTACCCTGGCAGTTGATAACCTGAACCTGGAAGTGCAGGAAGGTGAGGTGTTCGGCTTCCTGGGCCCAAATGGAGCTGGCAAAACCACCACCGTCCGTATACTCACCAGCCTGATCGGACCGACTTCCGGCACTGCAGTGGTCAATGGCTATCGTATTGGTGAACAAGATACAGAAATCCGCCGGACTGTTGGCATCCTCACCGAGACGCCCGGGATGTATGATAACCTGAGCGCTGAATTTAATTTGGAAATATATGCCAATCTCTACGAAGTCAAAGATCCCAAAGGTCAGGTGGAAAAATATCTGCGCATGCTGGGCTTATGGGATCGCCGTCAGGACGAAGCCAGCACATTTTCCAAAGGGATGAAACAAAAACTTGCCATTGCTCGAGCGTTATTACACGAGCCACGTATCCTTTTCCTGGATGAACCCACTGCGGCCCTCGACCCCGAGGCCTCCCACCTGGTGCACGATTTCATCGGTGAGTTGCGTAAAGAAGGCCGCACCATTTTCTTGTGCACTCATAATCTGGATGAAGCCGACCGGTTGTGTGATCGTGTTTGTGTGTTTAAGACTCACCTGCTGGTCGTTGACACGCCAGCCAACCTGCGTTCACAATTATTCGGTCGTAGAGTAGTATTTCATCTGACAAAAAGTACCGAGGCTATTGCCTCAACCATCCGGACTCTGCCATTTGTGCGCGAAGCCAAAGTCATTGAAAACAAGCTGCTGGTCAATCTCGATGATCCCGAAACGCATAACCCCGAAATCATCCGGGTCTTGGTCGGTGCAGGCGCAGAGATCCAGTTTGTCGGTGAGCTGCGGCACTCCCTCGAAGATGTCTACCTGCAGCTGGTAAAAAATGCTTGATGTTGCTTTTATAAACCTATTGGATAAATTACTATGAATAAGATAAAGACAATCGTTCGAAAAGAGTGGGCTGAAGTATTCAAGAAACGCATGGTGCTTTTCTCCGTGATCTTCTTGCCATTGTTTTTAAGCGTCCTTCCACTGATTATTTTATACTCAATGGGCGGTTCTAATGTAAATAGTGCCAGTGCGGAATTACCTGCCCAATTTCAACAGATGTGTAAATCGAACATGACCGCCGGGCAGTGCATGCAGTATTACATCGTGAGCGAGTTCCTGATCATGTTCATGTTGATCCCATTATTCATCCCGGTCAACATTGCTGCTTACTCCATAGTGGGAGAAAAAACCACTCACAGTCTCGAACCCTTACTGGCCACACCCATTTCAACCGGTGAATTACTTGCCGGGAAAAACTTGGCTTCAGTCATCCCAGCCATCATAGCCACATGGGTCGGCTTTGCCATATTTGCTGTCGGTTCGTTGATAATTACCGGAGGAGGTGCACTGGCTGCAGCATTATTGGACCCCATGTGGCTGATTGCCATTTTTTTGGCAGGCCCACTAATGGCAGTCCTTTCGGTAAACTTCAGCATTATGGTCTCCTCTCGGGTGAACGACCCACGTGTGGCTGAGCAGCTTTCTGCAGTTGTTATCCTGCCGTTGTTGGCAGTATTTTTCGGACAAATTGCCGGTTTATTCATCCTCAACAGTACGTTGATTTTGATCATGTGCCTGGTTCTTTTACTGGTGGACGTGCTGGTAATCTATCTGGCAATCCGCCTGTTCCAACGTGAGACAATCCTGACGCGTTGGAAATAGAACCTTGGATAATGTGGATCACTCAAAATACAAGGATATACGCTTATGAAAAAGTTATCATCAGTCCTGCTCATTTTCTGCGTATTGACCTTAGCTACCATAAGCCATGCTTATGCCCAATCGGACGAAGAGCTGAAATTGGGGTTAAGTCGGGATTTTGGCTATGGTGGGTTTGGTAACGACATTCAGGGGTTATTTACGATGAAAATAATCAATCCTCCGGCTAACATAACGCGAGTGGTGTTTTTTATTGACACTACCTCTATGGGAGAAGACACATCCCCACCCTTTAGTTTGCAATTCAACACGGATTCTTATTCGTTGGGTTTACACACCTTAAACGCCATCGGTTACACATCCGATGGGAAGGAAATCAATTCAAATAATATTCAGGCTCAGTTCGTTCCAGCCAATGCAGCCACTCAAGGTCTGGTGAAGATCGTGGTGCCAATTTTGGGGTTGATCCTGCTCATCGGATTGATCTCAGTTTTCCTACCTCTTATATTGAACAAAGGAAAAATGTCCTCCCTACCTCCTGGAGCCCAACGAAACTATGGAATTGGTGGTGGGGCGGTTTGCCCTAAATGTGGACGACCTTTCCCTCTCCGTCTGTGGTGGATCAATCTTGGAGTTAGTAAAATTGACCGTTGCCCATACTGCGGAAAATGGTCTTTTGTACGTCCACGTTCATTGGCTGAATTGCGTGCAGCTGAAGCTGCTGAATTATCTAAGGTGCAAGCTGGCAATCAAGTTACTGGCGAAACCGAAGCTGAGAAATTGAAGAAGGAATTGGACGAATCACGTTATCATGATACCTAAAACACAAACTTCCCCAGGTAATAAAACCTGGGGAGGTTTTATTTCTCGACCGGGTGATTCGGATCTGTGATCCACTCACTGTAAGAACCGGCATAAATGCGTGCTTCCCCCAATCCAGCTATCATCATCGCCAGGATGTCATGGGTCGCAGTGACACCAGACCCGCAGTAGCAGACCACATGATTGATGGGTACACCACTTAGCAGCTTTTTATATCTGGCAGCGATACTCTCGTCAGCACGGAAAGTTCCATCCGGATTTAAATTATCCACATAAGGCGCTGAAATTGCTCCTGGGATGTGCCCTGCTATCGGATCGATGGTTTCGTTCTCCCCATGGTAGCGATCTACTGAACGTGCATCCAGAACCCGGTATTGGGGATCTTTCCGCATTGCATCAACATCTTCAGCCGAAACGATCAGATCATTTCGGGGATGGGAAATGAATTTTCGAGGCTTACGTGCTTCGTTTCCACTTCGTACAGCCAAACCATTCATAATCCACTCCTGCCAGCCTCCATCCAACACCGCTACTGCCTCATGGCCCAACCAGCACAACAACCACCATACCCTGCCAGCTGCCAGAGCTCCCCCTTGATCATCATATGCCACCACCTGTACTCTCGCATCAATACCCAATCTGGAAAATACATCAGCTACTTTTTCCACGCTCGGTAATGGATGCCTGCCAGTCACTCCCTTGATAATTGGCCCAGTCAAGTCATGATCCAGATGGGCGTACACTGCCCTGGGGATATGTGCACTCTCATAATCCATTCGTCCTTGATCTGGATTGGCGAGCTTAAATCGGGAATCAACAATCACCCAATTTGGATCATCAAGATGATTAGCTAACTCTGCAACAGTTATGGTGGTGGTGAACGTCATGCTTTGCCTCTTTATGGAGTTCTTTTTGATGTCGTTTTATTTATATCGTATTACAATTGACTGGTCAATGACTGTTAAGTATTGTAAGCTTGTTCATCCCATCATAGGATGGGATAATTCAGTGTGATGGCTGTTTGTCTTGAGATGTTACCCAATCGCATACCTCATACCATCATAACGAAACAGCTTTTTACGATAAAAATATGATTCAGCCTTTCCAATGGTAAATCAATCAGGAGACTCATGTTAATCAACCCCACACCAATTTTTGAATTCCATATCTCACGCCAGTCTCGCGACTGTTATCTATTTAATGAATTGATCTTCGGACAGACTGGAAATGTGATCTTTGCTGATTTCCACGCTACCCGTCTCTTTGCTACAAAGATGAATCAAAAGCGGGATGTAATCAATTTCCCAGAAAATGTGGTGCGTGCGGGCCAGATCAATGCCATGGGATTGATCGATGAAATCCTGCATATGGTCGTCCATCTATACCGACAACAAATTAATCCCAAGGTGATGCAAGAAGCGTTGGATTGGATTGCAGGGATGCTGGGAAAGGAAGAAGTGGACCATACATTGCTCCAATTCGTCCAGGAATTCCCACCTATAGCTGTTTATCGTCAATCACTGAGTGCACAGGATTATTTGAATTCTACAAGCGATGGGATCTCTAATCGCCAAATCGCCTTAGAGGAATTGTTGCTGTTATGGTTGGCAAACGCAAATCCAGCATTTTCCCCCTTTCAGGAGCTGTTCGATGATAGCCACCTGACCAGAGACACTGCCTATGGAAAACTGATCCCATTAATGCATGCCTTCTTTGAGACCCAGCCTCCATTTGGTCCGGATCATCAAAATCTTGTGGATATGCTGCGAAGCCCGGCAATTAATTCGCCGCACTCTCTTACCGGTCAGCTTGAATTCATTCGTCAACGATGGGGAGCATTGTTAGGAAAATATTTGTTCCGTCTTTTAGGCAGCCTTGACTTGATCAAAGAAGAGGAAAAGGCAGCTTTTCTCGGCCCGGGTCCAGCGCGGGTTTATGAATTTACTGGTATGGAGCTCGAACCTGAACGCTATAGCCCAGACAAAGATTGGATGCCCAGCCTGGTGCTGGTCGCGAAAAACGCTTATGTCTGGCTTGACCAGCTATCCAAGGAATACCAACGATCCATCCAGCATCTAGACCAAATCCCAGACGAGGAGCTGGACCGACTCGCATGGTGGGGTTTCACTGGATTATGGTTAATTGGATTATGGGAGCGCAGCTTAGCCTCCAAGCGGATCAAACAGCTGCGCGGCAATCCAGACGCAGTCGCTTCCGCCTATTCATTGCTGGACTATCAAATCGCAAGTGACCTTGGTGGTGAGCAGGCATACCAGAGTTTACGTCAACGTGCCTGGCATCGAGGCATTCGCCTGGCTTCGGATATGGTTCCCAACCACATGGGGATAGACTCGCGTTGGGTAATGGAACATCCCGATTGGTTCATTTCACAGGATTACAGTCCGTTTCCATCCTACTCATTCAATGGAACCAATCTATCGTGGGATGAGCGGGTGGGTATATATGTTGAAGACCATTATTTCAACAACACCGACGCAGCAGTTGTATTCAAACGGGTGGATCATTGGTCTAGTCAAGAGAAATATATCTATCATGGTAATGATGGCACCTCGATGCCCTGGAATGATACTGCCCAGCTGAATTATCTCAAACCTGAGGTGCGTGAAGCTGTTATCCAGACCATCTTGCATGTGGCTCGCAAATTCCCCGTAATTCGTTTCGATGCGGCCATGACTTTGGCAAAGAAGCACTTCCAGCGTTTATGGTTTCCGGAACCCGGGACGGGAGGGGCAATTCCGTCACGGGCTGAGCACGGATTATCAAAGGAACAGTATGATGCAGCAATTCCGATCGAATTCTGGCGTGAAGTGGTTGATCGGGTAGCCCAAGAAGTCCCGGACACCCTTTTATTAGCGGAGGCTTTCTGGCTGATGGAAGGTTATTTCGTGCGTACCCTCGGTATGCACCGGGTGTATAACAGCGCCTTCATGCATATGTTGCGGGATGAAAAAAACGCTGAATACCGTCTGGTAATGAAAAATACACTCGAGTTTGATCCAGAAATTCTAAAACGTTATGTCAACTTTATGAATAATCCTGATGAACGTACCGCTGTGGATCAATTTGGTAAGGAAGATAAGTATTTTGGGATCTGCACAATGATGGTCACCTTGCCCGGGTTACCCATGTTCGGCCATGGTCAGGTGGAAGGTTTTACCGAGAAATACGGGATGGAATACAGGCGTGCTTATTGGGATGAAAAACCAGATGAGTATCTTGTCGAACGGCATAAGCAGCAAATATTCCCCCTACTCAAGAAACGTTATCTATTCTCACAGGTTCAGGATTTCTTACTGTATGATTTTTATTCTCCCGAAGGTTATGTGAACGAAGATGTGTTTGCCTACTCGAACCGGTCCGGAAGCGAGAGAGGCCTGGTCGTTTACCATAACAAATTTGCCACTGCCAAAGGTTGGATCCGTATATCAGCTGCATATTCGGTTAAATCTGAAAGTGGTGAGCATATGTTCATCCAAAAACGCCTGGGGGAGGGTCTCGGTTTAGCCAATGATGGAAACACCTACTGTATCTTTCGCGACCCGGTGAACAGTCTAGAGTACATCCGCAATACGAAGGAGATGCATGAGAAAGGGCTATATATTGAATTGGAAGCCTATAAATGCCAGGTATTTACCTCCTTCCATGAAGTCCAGGACAATGAGTGGCATCAATATGCAAATTTGGCTGCTTACCTCAATGGACGAGGCGTGCCCAGTATTGATGATGCTATGAAGGAGATCTTCCTGCAGCCCATTCACCAGGCTTATAGAGAGTTGGTTAATGCTGGGTACTTCCGTTGGGTGATTTCCAATCGTGTGGTAGATCTGGGTGATATAGAGGATAACACCCATCTCTCCAAAAACCTTGTACAGGTTCTGCAAGAAGCTGAGAATAAGGCAATCCAGCTGATGGAAGAGGTTAAACGCAGCACCCATGCTGGAGGAGACGTACAATCGTTAGTGAATTCAATGAAGCAAAACCTGCTCGCCAGCCTATATCTCCCTACTTTCCAGGCAAGATTTCCTTTACCACGCTCCAGAAATTATCAACGGCTGATGAAATATCTCCACGCAGGCAATCTTAAAACCTCCACATGGAAAAATGGTGATACATATGCCTGGAGTGTGGTTCTTGGATGGTTGTTTACAGCTGCGCTTGGAAAAATAATTTCAGAAGGGGGATACGAAGAAATCAGTCGTAGCTGGATGGATGAGTGGATGCTCAATAAAATCATTGCCAGCGCCTTGAATGATCTCGGCTTGGATGAACGGTCTGACAGGCGAGCTGTTACCTTGATTAAACTGCTTATCTCTCACCATGCCTGGTGGCGATTGATCGACCTCAACCAGGTTAAAGGACAAAAAGGAGCTGCTTACAACATCCTGACCTCTATCCTTTCTGATAGTGATGCACTTGCCTATCTCGGCGTGAACCGTTATCAGGATGTCTTATGGTTTAACAAGGAGTCTTTTGAAGACCTGCTGTGGTGGTTGATGGTCATCGCATCCGTGGAAATATCTAGAACGCACATAGACGCGGATGAGATCAACATCGTCGGTAAATCAATCTTGCCTTGTTACCAGGTAATATCAAGCTTGTTATCCAGCGCGCAGTCATCGGGATATAAGTTGGAGAAGTTGTTGGATTTAGTGAAATAAACCCACAGGTAAAGTTTTTTCCATCTCTCTTTGGAAAACTTTATCCCCTCGGACGCTGCTCCGATAGCTGACTACATAATGTAAGTCGGCCTTCAATTGTTCCGCCAGGTTCACTCCGGTTGCCATATAGGTCAGGCGGATGGCTTGAGCTGCATATGCAACATTATTCCTTGGCTCGATCCGGCTAAAATCATCAAAGTACCAACCACAAGACGTAAAAATGCGTTGGCGTTCGCGTTGGGCTTCAAGCAATAGTCGGATTCGCTCGATCTGATCACCCTCTAATTTACGCCCAGCATGTTGATAGATCAATTCTTCGATCGGGAGGCGACCTAAAATAACTTGGATGTACGAATTCCGTAGTCTCCAGGGATCAATTTTATGGGCTATCATGCTATCAGCATATACTTTATCTAGCTGACGAGCTGACCGGTTGAAAGCCTGCCTGAGATATCCCTTCCATCGGCCATCCCCAGGTGTGCAACCACAATCAGCTTTCCACCGCTCGATCCCATGATAGCATGACCAGGATGTTCCCTCGCGGATACTCACCCAATTACGTGGGGGATACTTTTTAAGCCATAATGAAGGATATGTTTTTTCCAATCCAACACTTGAGCTGGCACCATTAACCAAATGAGCTAAAAAGCGATCTCTGAAGTGCTGGTGATGGCCGTATAACTCCCCATCCGAGGCAATCAGGAGTAACTGTGGCTCTCCACGCTGCTCTTTTTCTCTAATAAACGTGGGCAATATGATATTTCTGACGAATTCATCCGCATTATTAGTCAAGTTTGGATTGAAACTGACACCGGTGCTCAACCCCTGGTGATAAAAAAATATCGTGATGCTTTTTCCTGCTGATAAAGCAACACGGTATGGTTCAGTCACGTCGAGATGCTCACATTCAGCCTGCCATGGAGCCAGAATGGTGTACTCAATATCGTGTTCTGCAAGCACATTCAGGGTTTCCATGTCCACCGCAGTTTCCGGCAGCCACATACCCATCGGTCGGTGACCGAATTGGTGCTCGAAATCTGCAATCCCCCACTCCACCTGGGTGATTTTGTCTTCCCTTGAGGCTAGCGGTAGAATGGTGTGGTTATAAGATTGTGCCATGGCATTCCCCACACCATGCAGTTGAATATTCGCCTGGTCTTGCGCTACAATCAATCGACTGGCGGATGGATCATATTTTTTCATCCATGAGAATAAAGTAGGTCCAATATTAAAACTTATTTTCTCGAAATTTCCCAATTGTGCATTGGGCAGGTAGCATTCTGCGTGGATACGCTCATTCCAATTACGATATGGTTTTGCCCCATTCTCAGACGGAATTAAACCAGAGATGGGATCCTCACGCGGAGGTTGGTAAAAATGACCGTGGATTGAGAGTGCACGTACAGACACTATATTTAATATTCCCCCAAGCTGGCATCAATGAAAGCGCTTTCCATTTCATGAGTTTAAACCCGAATCTTGATTTTTAGCAAGGTATAACTTACACATCTAACATTAATGTTTGGCAACTCTAATAATTAAGCTCGTCAGTATAAATCGTGTAAAATAATACTATTCTAAGTTATGTTATGGCGAATCCCTCCAGAATAAATGTGCTATTTATTGCTTCTGAAGCCGATCCCCTCATCAAGGTTGGAGGGTTAGCTGATGTTGCAGGTTCACTCCCTCGTGCCTTGAGAGAAATAAATACATCAGAAAGCCCGGTACCATTCGATCTGGATGTCAGGCTGGTGATTCCTTATCACCCAAACATTCGAAGTGATCAATATCCAACCCAGCAGATAGCCGAGTATCCAATCCACACTATAGACGGCGATATCTTGGCAAAAGCCTTCTCCCTTAATATTGATGGCCTTCCAGTTTACCTGATTGGAGGCGCGCCCATCGATCAGGAAACTGCAGTCTACTCACAAGATTTAGAAGCCGATGGATACAAATATGTCTTCTTTTCCTTGGCTTGCCTTGAACTGGCAAGGAAATTGAACTGGAAACCTGATATCTTGCATGCCAATGACTGGCATACTGCTGCTTCAGTTTATTCCTTAGCATTACAACGACCCTCCGAGCCATTTTTTAGCCATACAGCCTCCCTACTGACCATCCATAATCTGCCATATCTGGGAGCCATGACCGCATCCGCATTGGAGGCCTTCGGGCTTCCGCCTTCAGAGCATTCTGATCTGCCTTCATGGGCACAACACATGGCATTACCTTTGGGCTTGTTGACTGCCGACTCGATCGTCGCAGTTTCACCTGGTTATGCCAAAGAAATATTAACTGAAGAATTTGGTTCTGGTTTGGACAATTTCTTGAAAACCCACTCAACCAAGATTTCTGGAATTCTCAATGGGCTTGATATTCACAAGTGGGATCCGATCACGGATGCTGAGCTCGCAGCCAATTTCTCAGCCCACAATATACAAGCCCGGTCTATAAACAAAGCCTTCCTGCAGGAAGAATTGGGGTTGAACATTAACCCCCACATCCCACTCCTGGCAATGGTCTCGCGCATGGATCCGCAAAAGGGTGTGGATCTTACAGTCGATGCGCTCCGGTCACTGCTCCAATCTACAGCTATTAACCTCTCTCTGCTTCAGGTTGTTTTCCTTGGTACTGGTGACCCGGAATTAGCAAGTGCGGTCCGCCTTCTTGAACATGATTGTCCCGATCAAGTGCGGGCTCAGATTATTTTCAATGAACGTTTGAGCCATCACATTTACGCAGGTGCGGATATATTATTAATGCCTTCACGTTACGAGCCTTGTGGCCTTTCTCAAATGATCGCCATGCATTATGGCTGTGTTCCCATTGCCCGTTCAACTGGAGGTTTAAGCGACACAATCCATGATCCATCTGATTCAGAACTAAGCACGGGTTTCCTTTTTTCGCCAGCCCGAGCAGACGCTTTGTCAGTCGCCATCCAACGTGCGCTGATAGTTTACAGGCAAGATTCAGCAGATTGGCAGGGTATCCAAATCCGCGGCATGCAGCAGGACTTTTCATGGGACCGGTCTGCACAGGAATACAAGAAACGATATAGAATGTTATTAGGTTCAGGAAATTAAGTATAATGTTTCTGCTGCCGAGAGGAGGTAGAGATGAGAACTCGAGCGGTCATCCTTGCAGGTGGTGAAGGTTCAAGACTTGGAACACTCACAGCAAAACGAACCAAGCCTGCCGTACCTTTTGCCGGGAAATATCGGATTATCGACTTCACATTATCCAATTGTGTGAACTCCGGAATTTTCGATGTTATGATCATTGCCCAATATAGACCTCACTCCTTGATTGAGCATATCGGTGCTGGTGGTCCATGGGACTTGAACCGTGATTTTACGGGTGGAGTGCGCATTTATACACCTTATAAAGCTCGAGGTGCATCCGATTGGTTCCTGGGTACTGCGGATGCTGTCCAACAGAATTATCGTTTTATTAAAAATTCCAATCCCGACCTGGTGCTTATCTTATCAGGCGACCATGTATATGAAATGAATTATGCCCAGATGGTTGATGCACATGAAGCCCAAAAAGCCGATCTGACCCTGGCAACAATCTCTGTCCCTATAAAAGATGCCACCCGTCTTGGTATCGTCGGCGTGGATCCCGATAACCGTGTTACCTCGTTTGTTGAGAAACCCGAAGAACCACCTTCGAATTTAGCCAATATGGGAGTCTATCTATTCAATACCGATGTTCTAAACCAATATCTATTGGATGACCATAATCTCCCCAATTCATCTCATGATTTTGGAAGAGATATTCTTCCTAAAATGGTCGCTGATGGAGCCAGGGTCTTTGCTTATCCTTACACCGGCTACTGGATGGATGTAGGAACAGCTTCCTCATACTGGAAAGCCCATATGGATCACCTGGAAGATAATCCACCTTTCGATTTAAATGATCGCTCTTGGATTATCCACACTCGCACGGAAGAACGGCCTCCCGTGTGGATTGCGCGTGGAGCCTCCATCGAGAACAGTTTAATCTGCGATGGGTGTGAAATTGATACTACTGCCAAGGTAATCCGCAGCGTGCTCTCGCCTGGTGTGATGGTACGACCCGGGGCAGTTGTGAGGGAATCCATCCTTTTAACTGACACTATCATCGAATCGGATGCGATTATCGAACGCGCCATTATCGACAAACGGGTGCTAATTCACTCCCAGGTGAGAGTTGGAGGGATGATTGATTCACCAGATCCAGTGCTTACCATGATCGGCAAGAATAGCGAGGTTCCAAAGGGATTCACCATCGAGCCCGGCGCTGTGATCGGCACAGATGTAGTTGAAAGTGATTACCCTTCCAAGGTCGTCCACGGTGATGATTACATCCTTACGAAGAGGTTGGCTCATGAAGTTTAATCGTTCATCAGGCATATTATTGCATCCCACCAGCCTTCCAGGACCATACGGGATTGGTGATATTGGTTCGAGGGCTCATCGTTGGGTCGAATTCCTGTCAGGTGCAGGGTGCGGGCTTTGGCAAGTACTTCCCATCGGACCCACTGGTTATGGAGATTCACCATATCAATGTTTTTCCTCCTTCGCTGGCAACCCACTCCTCATCAGTCCTGATGCCTTGCTCAAAGATGATTTACTTCATCCGGATGATCTATATGACCATCCTTGTTTTCCTGAAAATCGGGTTGAATTCGGAGAAGTAATTCCATGGAAAGCCGGGGTTCTCGATCGATCTTTTATTCGCTACCAACATACCCAATCCGCTCAATTAAATGCTGAGATGGAGGAATTCCAGGCGAAACATTCAGCCTGGCTAGAAGATTTTGCCTTATTCATGGCCCTCAAAGAGGCTCATGGAGGCGCACCCTGGCACACCTGGGAAAAACCATTACGGGATCGGCATCCCGAAGCATTAGCTAACGCCCGTAAGCAGCATGCTGTTGCCATCCAACGACAAATTTATCGCCAATTCCTCTTCTTCCGCCAATGGGCTAAGCTGCGCAGCCTTGCCCATGAAAAAAACATCCAGATTATTGGAGATATCCCCATTTTCGTAGCACATGATAGTGCTGATGTATGGGCCAACCCGCACTTATTCCATTTGGATGTTACCGGAATGCCGACTTTCGTTGCTGGGGTTCCACCCGATTATTTCGCACCCACCGGTCAATTATGGGGTAACCCCCTATATCGCTGGGATGCTCACGCTACCACCGGTTACACTTGGTGGTTGGAGCGGATAAAAGCGACCTTGGCTATTGTAGATATCATCCGCATTGATCACTTTCGTGGTTTTGCCGGATATTGGGAAGTACCCGGCAAAGCGAAGACAGCTGAGATTGGTCGCTGGGTACCCGGTCCAGGTAAAGATTTCTTCCGTAGCATTCGCCAATCTCTGGGCGATCTTCCTATCATCGCTGAAGACCTGGGAGTAATTACTCCAGACGTGGTCGAATTACGTGATACTTTCGACTTGCCCGGGATGAGAATTTTCCAATTCGCGTTTGATAGCGATCCGGAGGATCCTTTCCTGCCTCATAATTACTCCGTGAATTGTGTGGTCTATACTGGTACTCATGATAATGACACAGTCCGTGGCTGGTATGAGCGCGTTCCCGAAAAAGATAAGGCTTTTTATCGCAGATATCTGGATCGCGATGGCAGCACAGTAAATTGGGATATGATCCGTGGGGTTTGGTCATCTGTGGCTGTCTTTGGCTTGGCACCCATGCAAGATTTTCTTAACCTGGGCAATGAGGATCGTATGAATTATCCTGGAAACCCGAGCGGGAATTGGATGTGGAGAATGTCAAACAATGCCCAAACTCCAAAGCTGCAGGATAAAATCAAAGAACTAAATTATTTATACAGCCGAATGAATACCAGCTCAGGAAATTCAATCTAATACCCATATCGGGCAAGCAATTAAATATGTCATCCCAGAGCACATTATCACCCACGCGCCGCCTACATCCGAATATTTGGTACCTCACCATCGGGTCATTTCTGACGGATGTATCCTCTGAAATGCTCACCAACCTGATCCCTCTTTTTCTTTACAATGTGCTGGGTGTTCAAACGAGCATCATTGGCCTTATCGATGGCATCGCAGAGACAACGGCCAGTCTGGTAAAGATCTATTCAGGTGCCTTATCCGACCAGCTTGGAAAACGTAAATTTATTACTGTCACCGGTTATGCGTTATCCACCTTATCCAAGCCATTTTTATACTGTGCCATCACCTGGGAATGGGTGTTAGGCGTCCGCTTCTCCGACCGGGTAGGAAAAGGTATCCGGACCGCACCACGGGATGCCTTATTAGCAGATAGCGAAAATTCTGGTCAGCGGGGATTGGCTTTTGGTCTGCATCGCGCCGGAGATACTGCAGGGGCTTTCGTTGGGTTGGGGATCGCGGCATTGATCATTTGGCTGACGCAATCAGGTGCTGCTGAGCTCACGCGACATACCTTTCAAATTGTAGTCCTGGTAAGTATTATCCCTGCTGTTCTGGCAGTCTTGATCCTGGCTTTGGGAGTGAAAGAGGTGGCAGCGGCCAGGAAGGATAATAATGGCCTTCCTTCGCTTAGCTGGAAAGCCTTTAACAAACGCTTCCGGGCGTTTCTCATTGTCGTAATCATATTTACCTTGGGTAACTCTTCCGATTCTTTTATCGTTCTACGTGGGCAAGATCGTGGATTAAGTGTCCTGCAAATCATGGGCATGCTGATGACCTTCAATGCTGTTTATTCACTGCTTGCCGGACCCTTGGGCTCATTATCTGATCGCGTCGGAAGGCGCAGGTTGATGTTAGTCGGCTGGACAATTTATGGGTTGGTCTATTTGGGGTTTGCGCTCTCCCATACTGGCACTGAGATTTGGGTGTTATTTAGCCTATATGGCATTTATTATGCCCTCACTGAAGGGGTAGCGAAAGCATTTGTCGCTGATATTGTGCCCCAGGACCAGCGCGGTACTGCCTATGGATTATTTAATGCAGCTATTGGTTTTTCAGCTTTACCTGCCTCATTGATTGCTGGTATCTTGTGGCAAGCCATTAGTCCTGCAGTACCATTTGTTTTTGGTGCATCTCTTGCTTTACTCGCAGGATTTCTATTGATGACTTGGGTAAAATAAGTTTATATAACAATTTTGGCAGGCTAATAGCCTGCCAGAATTGTCTTACTCCGTTAAACGAACCCCACCGTGTCGTGTGCTGCGAAGTTCTGAACCTGCCTTCGCAGGTTGGGGTCCTTCCCGAAGGATCCGCCTTGGCTCTAGCCTATCGCGTCACCTCCGTAAGATTGGACCCCCAGAAATCAGTGTTGGCTCAGAACGCTGAAGCAACAACACGTGCACAGTAGGGTAACTATCTTATACCACAAAAAAAGTCACGCGAGTAGATGAATTTGATTAGACCACTTTGCAACTACGATAGGTGAAGATATTCCACCAACTGTTTTAATTATGGATAGACCCGTTTGATCGTACGCGGGAAAGGAATTGCCTCACGGATGTGCTCGATCCCACATAACCATGCCACAGTCCGTTCCACGCCCATCCCAAATCCGGAATGGGGAACACTTCCAAAGCGACGTAACTCAAGGTACCACTTGAAAGCAGCTTCAGGTAAATTGTACTGTCTCAACCGTGCTGATAACAAGTCGGGATCAGAAATACGCTCACTCCCTCCAATGACCTCCCCGTACCCTTCTGGTGCCAGGAGATCCACGCTTTTACATACTTCCGGCCGCCCAGGCCATGGTTCCATATAAAATGCTTTGACCTCCGTTGGATATCCATATACGAAGACAGGTTTTTCATAGAGGTTGGTCAGCTCCGTTTCATGCGGCGAGCCAAAATCCATTCCCCAGTCAATTTTTAACAGCTCCTTCTTTTCAGGGTCATCCGTCTCAGCACGTAACTGTTCGATCTTCTTCACTGCATCATCATAGGAAATACGCGGAAATGGAGGCGATATTTTTTCAAGTTTAGAGATATCCCGCTTCAAGGATTTCAGTTCTGGGGTGCTCTGCTCAATAACCCGTCTGACAATGTGCGCTACAAACTGCTCTTCGATATCCATGAGCTGATCGAGATCACAAAACGCGACTTCCGGCTCAACCATCCAAAACTCGGTCAGATGGCGGCGAGTTTTAGATTTTTCAGCTCTGAAGGTTGGCCCAAAGCAATATACCTTATTGAATGCAAAAATATCAGCTTCGTTGTAAAGTTGACCGCTCTGCGCCAGATAGACAACCCCCTCATCAAAGTAAGGTGTCTCAAAAAGGGTGGTCGTTCCTTCACATACAAGCGGTGTTAGGATGGGAGTATCCATCCCAATAAAACCGTTCGTATCCAGCCATTCGCGGATTGCCCGGATGACAACCGCCCGAACTCGTAGGACTGCCCATTGACTGGGCATGCGAAGCCACAAATGTCGGTTATCCAGGGCAAAATCCACCCCTTGTTCTTTTAGCGCCATGGGGTAATCCAAATCAGCTGCCTGCAAGATTTCAACGCTTTTCACGCCAATTTCATGGCCACCGGGAATTCCAGGTGCTCGTGGATCCGCTCTCACCACCCCCGTAATGAACACGGATGATTCCTGCGGTAATCGCAAGAGGCGGGTAAATAACCCCGGATCGAGCTCTCCCTTAAAAGCCACACATTGCACAAATCCGTATCCATCACGCACCAATAAGAAAACAAGTTTCCCCTTATCGGTTCGGTTATAGATCCACCCTTTGACCATGACTTCCTGGGTAACATAATCTGCGATTTTATCCACTCGAATGATAGGTGCCATATTCCTACCTCCCTGTTTAACTATTTTTCTACCTTAAGATGCAATTCTTTGAGTTGACCCGGTTCCGCAGGTGATGGTGCACCTGCCATTAAGTCACGCGCGGTTTGGCTCTTGGGGAATGCAATCACTTCCCGAATGTTCGGCTCATCTGCCAGGATCATGCAAATTCGATCAATCCCCGGTGCAATTCCTCCATGTGGCGGTGTCCCATATTCAAACGCCTCCAGTATGTGTCCAAAGCGTTCGCGTGCCACTTCAGGGTCTAGACCGATCAGCGTGAATACCTTCTCCTGTAAGGTGCGTTGATGAATTCTTATTGAGCCGCCACCGACCTCATAATTATTCAGCACCAGGTCATATTGCTGACCACGAGCTTTACCCGGATCAGTATCCAGCAGTGGGATATCCTCAACCATGGGTGAAGTGAATAAATGGTGGCTCGGGTCCCAGCGATTTTCCTCCTCATTCCAAACAACAAAAGGAAAATCAATGATCCAGCAGAATGCCAGAACATCCTTATCTACAATCCCCAACCTTTCAGCCAGCAGCACTCGCAACCTTCCCAAAACCTCAAAAACGACAGATGGTTTATCCGCCACGAAGAGCAGCAAATCACCGGATTTGGCACCCATGCTCTCCAGGATGGAACCCAGTATCTCTGGCTTGCTGAACTTCGCAAATGATGAACGCTGCTCTCCACTGGAAGTGATTGCCACATATGCCAGACCTTTTGCTCCATATTTTTTCGTAAATTCGGTCAATTCATCCAGCTGTTTACGGCTGTAATCTCCCAAACCGGATGCATTGATGCCCCGCACATGCCCACCAGCAGCAACCGTGCTTTCAAATACCTGAAAACCAGATTTGCTCGCAAGCTCTGTGATATCCATCAATTCCATCCCAAAACGGAGGTCCGGATTATCCTTGCCGAAACGATGCATCGCTTCCTGATATGTGAGTCTCGGCCACGGGCTAGCAAAAAGTCGTTTATCAGGTACCACCTGTGCCACAAGCTTGGTAAACATTTCTTCGATCAACTGCATGATATCTTCACGTTCTACAAATGACATCTCAAGATCCAGTTGGGTAAACTCAGGTTGCCTATCTCCACGTTGATCCTCATCTCGGAAACATCGTGCAATCTGAAAGTAGCGTTCCATTCCCGCTACCATGAGCAGCTGTTTTAGCTGCTGAGGGGATTGGGGCAAGGCATAAAATTCACCCGGATAAATCCTTGAGGGCACCAGATAATCCCTGGCACCTTCAGGAGTGGTCTTGAATAATATCGGTGTCTCAATTTCCAGGAAACCTTTACTATCCAGATAATCGCGAATGAATTTAACTACTTTATGCCGTAGGATCAGATTTCTTCGCATCCTCTCCCGACGCAGATCCAGGTAACGATAACGTAAGCGGATTTCCTCATTCTCGTCTTCCTCTTTGCTGATCGTGATTGGAGTCGTCTTAGCCTGATTTAGAATTCTCAACTTTTTTGCCAACACTTCCACTTCACCGGTTGGCATGTTCGGGTTTTCCAATCCTTCCGGGCGTAATCGGACGGTGCCTTCCACTTGAACCACCCACTCTGGGCGAACTTCCTCGAGAGCCTGATGAATTTCCGGGTATTCGACTGGGTCAGTCACCACCTGGACCATACCGAACCTGTCCCTCAAATCCACAAAATTGATCCCACCAAACACCCTCCGCCGATTCACCCATCCTGCCAGGATAACTTCCATTCCTTTGTGGCTAGAACGAAGCTCCCCACATGTATGCGTCTTGTACATCAATTGCCTCCTTGTAAATTTCCATTGTCGGATTAGCAAAATAAATCGCCCTCCGCAATATGCGTCGGGCGACTGAAGTTGATCATTGAGGCTTAGCTTTGTTGCAGCCTGAAGCCTCTCGCCCGACGCAAGATAGGATTATCATTATCATTTAGCACGAAGAATACCCGGGTAAACATAATCAATGCTTAGCTCCAGATTTTCAGCATTATACACGAGAATAGGTTAGCAGGGAAGGAAAAGTAGTGTAAAATAAAACCTTCAAATTAATAAGACGTTAATGAGGAGTATGTGTATGTTGCGGAAATGGGTTGTATTTATTGGTGGGCTTCTAATTTTAAGTGGAATTATAACAGCATGTGCAGGACCACAAGGACAACAAGGTCCAGTTGGTCCCGCAGGACCTGCAGGCCCAGAAGGACCAGCTGGTCCAATCGGTGATACCGGTCCTGCCGGCGAACCCGGACCCACAGGTGCTGAATATGTAGGCGACCAGCTATGTTCTGGCTGCCACAATGATATATCCCAGAGCTACTTGAAATCAGGTCATCCATGGAGTCTTTCCACAATCACAGATGGAAAATCTCCAGCTTATCCATTTACCCAAATTACTTCTCTTCCTCAAGGTTATACTTTAAAGGATATCAGTTATATTATCGGTGGATATTTTTGGAAAGCAATCTTCATCAATGCGCAAGGATATATCATCACTGATGCACCCGGCTCAACCGGTGATCCAACCTTTTTGAACCAATACAATCTCGGAAACTCAGCACTTGGGCTCAATACGAGCTGGGCATCATTCCATTCAGGTGAAACTGATTTATCTTTCACTTGTGGTTCATGCCATACAACCGGCTATAGCAATGGCGGTAACCAAGACGACTTGCCTGGTGTAATGGGCACCTGGGCACAACCTGGTGTTCGTTGTGAGCGATGTCACGGTCCTGGAAGCCTGCATGCAAATAATCCCAAGGGAGTGCGTATGCTCGTCGAGCGCGATTCGGGGTTATGCAGGGAGTGCCATGAATATGTATCCACGGCTAACCTTGAGGTAAAGAATGGATTCATCCAACATAGTGACCAATACGGGGATCTTTCCCAAAGCAAGCACCAGCTGTTGGATTGCCTCACCTGTCATGACCCACATTCTGGAGTTGTACAATTACGCCTCGAGGGTCAGCAAACCACCAACCTTCTCTGCCAGGATTGCCATTGGCAGGAAGCCCAATTCCAGAATAATCCCACCCATATGGCGCTTAACATCAGCTGCACTGATTGTCATATGCCACGCCTGATCGAAAGCGGCAGTGCGAACGCACTGGGTTTCATGGGAGATATGCGGACTCACGTGGTGACGATTGACCCCCGAAAGATCAGCCAATTCAATGAAGATGGTAGTCTGGCATCTGGTCAAATCAGCCTGGACTATGCCTGCCGTCATTGTCATGGAACAACCAAATCCGATACAGATCTGCTCACCGCAGCCAGCGGATATCACCAAATCCCTGCAACCCCTCAAATTCCTTAAGATCCATCAAGCTAGATTTCGCAAGTATCTACCCAAAATTGCGGACAAAACTGCCCGCATTTTTTATTTCCTAATGTTTATGCTCAATTACATTTGTCAATCATTAAAAATGACTTTTCTAACTGAATAATTCATTAGTTTCTTTTATCATTAATATAGTGTAAAATAGCCATATTCTCATGTGAGATTAATAGGGTGAATAACCTATATAATGGAGAAGAATGCAATGAAAAATCTCAAGGCGATCCAGAAACACCGTGGCTGGCTGATATTTGGCATTGTATTTAGTGTATGTGCAATTGTTGGAGCATTGCAAGCCGTTGCCCAACCAGTGACAGCCGCGCCAGCCGCAGAACCCGCAAACCAGGTTCCAGGTTATGCTGGCTCCCAATCCTGCGCTCAATGTCACCAAAATATCCATACGGAATGGCAGGATACTCGCCATGCACAAGCATTCTCAGCCCCTATTTTCCAGCGTGACTGGACAGAGCTGGGCAGCCAGGTTTCATGTCTTGAATGCCATACCACAGGTTATGATACACAAACTGGAAAATACGCTGAGGCTGGGGTAACTTGCGAAGCATGCCATGGAGCTTTTCAACCAAACCATCCTGATGCTCCAATGCCCATCACTCCCAATGCTGACCTATGTGGTACCTGCCACAAGACAACTACGGACGAATGGCAGGCTTCAGTCCACGGGCAGGAGGGGATTCAATGCCAGGCTTGTCATGACCCTCACTCGCAAAAACCAAAGGCTGATTCCGTCACTGCGCTATGCACAACCTGCCATCAGGATCGCGGAAGTTCTTTCACCCATAGTACGCATGCCAATGCTGGCTTGGAATGCAGTAACTGTCACATGTTCACCAGCCCCCGTACCACTGACCCTATCCAAGGTCTTGTGCCAACAGGTCATACTTTTACTGTCGGCTCAGATGCCTGCATCGCCTGTCACCAAGATACAGTCCATACGCGTAATGAAATTGTCAAGTTATCCGGAGAAGTCGCTCAGCTAGAGACCGCCGATACGGCTACCCTGGAACAACAAGTCCAAACGCAAGGGCAGCAGATCAGTGACCTCAAAACTCAGAGTACCAATCGCCTTTATATCGGGTTGGCACAGGGAGCAATTGTTGGCCTCCTGACTGGCGGGGCAGCTGCCTGGGTCGTTAGCCGCGGCATTCGTGTCGTTGAGGTTAAAGAAGATGAGTAAAAAGAAGACCAAGATCAAGCTGGAGCTGTCTCGGAGAGATTTCTTGATCGTTGGTGGCACAGCCGCGGGCTCGGTTGTGGCTGCACAGCTTCTGACCACGGGTCCACTATCACCCTTCGCCAGTTTTAAACAGGAACAAGTCGAGGGCGTCAAAGAAGCAACCCCAAAAGTTTCGGGACAGCGCTGGGGCATGGTAATTAATCTGGATAAGTGCATCGGTTGTGAATATTGCCTTAGGGCTTGTTCAGCCACCAATGATGTCTGGGTCGATCCGGAATTACAACGCCCAGAAAAGCCCTGGAATATCGTTGTCAAAGATAATACCTCCATCGGAACTCCTATCTTTTTCAGTCGCCCATGTCTTCATTGTGGTGATGCGCCTTGTGTGGAGGTCTGCCCGGTTCAAGCCACTTATCACCGTGAAGATGGTTTAGTGGTGATGAATTATGGCCGTTGTATCGGATGCCGTTACTGTGAAATTGCATGCCCGTATGATGCCAGAAAATTTAATTGGCAGGCACGCACGGATGTCAATCCATATATTCCAACCTGGGGGATTGCTGAAGTCGAACGGCGCCCACGTGGTGTCGTTGAAAAATGTACGTTTTGCATTCACCGTATAGACGGAGGGTTAAAAGCAGGCTTTACGCCTGGTGAAGATCGAGAAGCAACTCCTGCTTGTGTGAACATATGCCCGGTGGGTGCACGCGTTTTTGGAGATCTGAATGACCCCAACAGTATGGTGTCGCAAGCGGTCGCAACGGAGGCAACGATTAGGTTGCACGAAGAGTTGGGCACTGAGCCAAATGTTTATTACGTCATTCCCAAGGAGGGCTTATAAACATGGCTGCTAGAACGCTAGGTGAACGGAAGCTGTTTCCATTTAGCCCAGCTTTATTGGCTTGGCTCGGTCTGCTTGGGTTATGCATCGTTATCGGCCTGGTTTCAGCCTTCCAGGTATTTTGGAATGGTTTATATATCACCAACATGTCTGATTCGGTCCCTTGGGGGCTATGGATCACCATTGATCTCTCATCCATCGCCCTTGGAGCAGGAGCTTTTACCTTATCTGCCGTGGTATATCTATTTGGATTAAAACGTTTCCAATCCATCATCCGGTTAGCAGTGTTTGTGGGCTTCATCGGTTACTCTTCCGCATTGCTGACTTTGATCATGGACATTGGTCGCCCGGATCGGTTTTGGCACCCATGGGTTTACTGGAATATTCATTCCGTTTTGTGGGAAATCACCTGGTGCATCACCATTTATTTGACCATTATGCTGGTCGAATTCGCTCCTGTCATTGCAGAGTCGAGATTTTTCAGCCGATACGATTGGATCAGGACTGCAGCAAAATATCTCCATAAGGCTGCTCCAATGCTTGCTTTACTGGGCCTCGTCATCTCACTCTTGCACCAGTCTTCCCTGGGTGCCACTTATGGTATCGTTAAATCTCGCCCGATATGGTTTAAGCCCAGCATGCCTATCATGTTTATTCTCTCGGCAGTCGCCGTTGGACCATCATTAACCATGGCAATTGCATATATAGTCGAATGGGTGACAGGAAAGAAAAGCATTCCCAATGATATCTTACGCGCCATTGCTCGGTTTAGTGGTTTTGCAATCATGGTCTACGGATATATTCGTTTTTGGGACCTGGCTGCCGTCACTTATTATGGTCGTACACCTTCCGTAAGTGAATCAGTAAATCTTCTGAGTCAACAAACTCCCTACAATTTTTCATTTTGGGTCTTTGAGATCATCCTGGGTGTAGTTTTGCCTGCAATTCTATTCCTGACGCCTCGCTTCAATCGTAACCCGGGATATTTGGTCATCGGCGCCATCTTTGCAGTGATTGGGATCCTGATTAACCGTTGGAATGTGACCGTTGGTGGTTTATTCGTTCCACTAAGCTATTCTCCGGGAACACTCTACCAACTTTCACCTGGCAAGTATTTCCCCGGCTTACCTGAATGGGGTATTGCTGTGGGTATCATAGGATACGCACTGACCATGCTTACCCTGGGTGTTCGATATCTACCACTTTTCGGAAATGAAGAACATTCTTAGAAGGACCACTATTGGATAGGTTATACTTAATAGTGAAAAATTTCCTTTACGTATATCTCTTCTCCCTGCATAAGATCATCCATGCTTGCCTGGGTGGGTTTGCAAGGCTCGGTACTGCATGTGGAGGATAAAATATGGGTGACGCTGCTGCCAATCCAATCTATGTCGCATTGCTTTGTATTGCGCGTTGCCTGGTACCATTAGTGATCCTATTCGGGATCTCTTATTTGCTACGCCGCTTTGGAGTGATTGCAAAACCTGCTCCTCCCCCAGAAGAATACCAAAAGAGGGAAGATAACGGCTATTAAGGAGGACCGGCACATGTTAAAGCTTTCTCCCATCCATAAACTGCCGGGGATATTCCTGGTTGTCGGATTCATCTTACTGGTAAGTCTGCTTCGGTTTACACCCTCTCATGCTAGCGAGCCTGAACAGCAAACTGAAGAATATTGTTTAAGCTGCCATTCCAATCCTGATCTTAAGCTCACCCTCCCAAGTGGAGAGGAGCTTTCCCTGTATGTTAATTCTGATGAATTACAAACATCTGTGCACAGTCCAAATGGGATCGAGTGTGAAGCATGCCACACCAATATTACAACCTACCCTCACCCAGCGATTGATTACCAGACCAGGCGAGAGCTAACCAGGGTTTATTACACAGCTTGCCAGAAATGCCACCCGGATAATTACTCCAGGACTTTGGATAGCATGCATGCACAGGCTGCAGCAGCCGGGAATCTCGATGCACCGGTATGCACCGATTGTCATGGGTCACACTACATTCACCCCCCAAGTGAACCCCGCACATTAATCCCTGCAACCTGTGGTAATTGCCACACCCAGGAATTTACGATTTATCAGTCAAGCGTTCACGGAAATGCGCTGGCGCAGGAATCTAATCCAGATGTTCCAGTCTGTACGACTTGTCATGGTGTGCATAACATTCACGACCCACGTACACAGCAATTCAGGGTTGCAGAACCTGACCTTTGCGCCAGCTGTCATGCCAACCAGGAAATGATGGCAAAATATGGTCTCTCTGCAGACGTGTACAGCTTATACAGTATTTCCTGGCACGGAGTCGATGTTTCTGTGTATCAGGCTCGCTGGCCTACCGTCCAGCATAATTCAGCAATTTGTACCGATTGTCATGGTATCCATAATATCTTAAAGCCTGACGATCCGAACTCATCAGTTAATCCCAAAAACCTGCTTGTGACCTGCCAGAAATGTCATCCCGGTGTCGGACCAAATTGGACTGGAGCCTGGACAGGTCACTATAAAGTCAGCTTGCAGCGAACACCGTTTCTATTTTACGTGGATTCGTTTTACTCGATCTTTACTCCCATCATCCTGTGGGTATGTGGAATATATATAGCCCTTCAATTTATCAGGTTCATGGTCGATCGAGTGAGGAGGAGCTTATGACGAGCCAACAGAAACCGCCCACTTCCTCACCGAATAATCGCGTCAAGTTGTTGCGAACTTTTCCACGCTTTAACGTCAGCCAACGTTGGGAACATGCGGTTTTACTCCTTTGTATTGCGATTCTTCTGCTCACGGGTTTACCCCAGAAATATAATACAACGGTCTGGAGCCAGGCAATCATATCTTCACCCGACAGGTTGAATACGATCCAACAAATTCACCATATCACCGCGTTGGTTCTATCTGCCTTGGTTTTATATCATCTAGGTAAGGCCGTCTATCTGATTGCCCGTCGGAAATTACCCGGAGATATGCTTCCCACCCATCAGGACATTAAAGATGCCTGGAATATGTTGCTTTATCTGATTTATATCAAGAAACAAAAACCTGCTTTTGGCAAGTACAACTTCGAGCAGAAGGTAACCTATTGGTTCCTGTTCTTTTCCATCGGGATCATGATTATCTCAGGGTATGTTATGTGGTTCCCAGAGACCATCACCCGGGTCCTGCCGGGTGGGGTTATCCCTGCAGCTATTATGGCCCATAGCACAGAAGCCATCGTCACCGCCATATTCATCGTGCTATGGCATTTCTATCATGTGCATTTTGAGAGACTCAATTTGAGCATATTTTCCGGTTGGCTCAATGAAGAGGATATGCGCACATACCACTCACTTGAATATAACCCGCTGGTTCGTCAGCCTCGCCCCGATCAGGATCCAGGAGACACGAATTCATGAGGCTTGTAAGAAAACATCATTTCTTATACGTGATATCTGCGATCTTCATTTGCAGCCTATTTGTGTTTTTTATCGTCACAAATGTCATTGCTTCACCTTCCGAGCAAGAACTCCAAAGCATTACTTCAAACCAGGTTTCACCCGACTTGAAAGATACTGGACCCATCGTGGGCAATAATGTCTGCCTCGGATGTCATGGACAACCCGGGCTTACGATGATGCTTAAGAACGGCGATATCCTGGATCTGTATATCAACCCTGATTCTTATGCCGCTTCCATCCATGGTCAGGATGGTTATGCCTGTGTTCAGTGCCACACGAATTTAGGAAATTATCCACATCCGCCTTTCACCGCTAATGACCTGCGTGATGTTACTCTGCAATTAACCAATGTATGTATCCGTTGTCATTCAGGGGAATACAACCTGACCATGGATAGTGTCCATGCTGCTGCTCAGGCATCCGGAATAAGGGAAGCTGCTGTATGCACCGATTGTCATGGGTCACACGAAGTGCACCAATGGACCGATGCAGCAACTCATAATCTTCTGCCGGAAGCACGATTAAGTATTCCAACCACTTGCTCTAAATGTCATAACGCCATTTATCAAAAGTATCGCACAAGCGTCCACGGAGCTGCTCTGACAGAAGAATCAAACACTGACGTACCAACGTGCATCGATTGTCATGGAGTTCACAATATCGGGAATCCAACCACAGCCGCGTTTCGCTTGAAATCGCCCGAATTGTGTGCCAGCTGCCATACCAACCCTGCAATCATGAATAAATATGGGATTTCAACGGATGTTTTAAATACCTATGTGTCTGATTTTCACGGCACGACGGTGACCTTATTCGAAAAACAATCTCCAGATGCCCCCACCAACAAACCTGTTTGTTACGACTGCCATGGAATTCATGATATTTCCCGTGTCGATGACCCACAGACCGGGATTGAAATGCAGCAAAATCTATTAGTGCGATGCAAAGTATGCCACCCTGATGCTACCAGCAATTTTCCAAGCGCCTGGATGTCGCATTACATCCCTTCGCCCGTGCATTATGCCCTGGTCTATTATGTAAATTTATTTTATAAATTCTTTATCCCATTGGTTTTAGGTGGTATGGTGGCATTGGTAGGTTTAGATGTTGGTCATTCTATATATGCAAGATCACGTCGAAGAAAACCTTACCTTAAACCACAACCTACGGAAACCCAACCACCAGCACCTAT
>CAZXPK010000001.1:0-22413 GCA_964642565.1 uncultured Anaerolineaceae bacterium | reverse complement strand
ACCTATACGCGTTTTGACGTTTCACAACGCATAGAACATATCGTTTTCTTGCTGTCTTTTTCTATATTAGGTCTCACAGGTCTGATCCAAAAGTTCTCTGAAAGCCAGATAAGTGATACATTGATCCTTATCTTGGGTGGTATTGATAGGGTACGCATCATCCACCATTACAGTGCGATCGTTATGATGATCGTGAGTGGTTATCACGTCGTTGTCCTTGCTTATAAAGTATTCGTCTTACGTGTCCGTTGGACCATGCTGCCGGTGATTGAGGATTTTCAGCATCTGTTCCAGGATATTTTATACTTCCTTGGTTTTCAAAAACATCGCGGTTATTACGGCAGATACAGCTATGCCGAAAAGGTCGAATATCTGGCAGTCGTATGGGGGACTGTGATCATGGGACTGACTGGCTTTATGATGTGGAACCCCCTTTCAACTACCCGCTTATTACCTGGAGATTTCATCCCAGCTGCCAAGGCAGCCCATGGAGCAGAAGCAATCCTGGCAGTTCTCGCAATTGTGGTTTGGCATTTCTACCACGTCCACATTAAGCATTTCAATAAAAGCATGTTTACCGGCAAGCTGACCCATACCGAAATGATGCACGAACATCCAGGCGAGCTTGCCCAGATCGAAGCAGGGCTTACTGAAAAACGACCTACACTAAAAGTACTCAGACGCCGCCAACAGGTTTTCTTCCCAGCTGCACTAATTTTCACGGTTGCATTCGGCTTTGGAATCTATAAATTCGCAAATCTCGAAGTCACTGCAATCACGACCATCCCCCAGGGCGAAACTGCCCAGGTCTATGTTCCCGTCACCCCCACACCGAGACCTTCACCCACACCTCCTCCCACCCTTGCACCAGGTGCTGAAGTGGGTGCCATGACCTGGGATGGATATTTCTCAGGGTTGTTTAGGAACCGCTGCAGCACATGTCATGGAATAACCAAAGTAAGCGGGCTAAGCCTTTCTACTTATCAAGATGCCCTTAAAGGTGGCAATTCAGGACCTGCGATCATCCCTGGTGACCCGGATAATAGCATCCTCATCCAAAAACAATCACTTGGTAATCACCCGGGACAGCTGACTATTGACGAGCTTAATCAAGTTATTGCCTGGATTCAAGCTGGTGCCCCTGAGAAATGATGGAGTACACACATGAGATATTTCTTTAATCGCCTAGGTAAAGCCTTACATAATTTCTTCTTCCCACCTACTGAATCGAAAACTTGGGTCCGGGTGTTGCCCTATGCAATCCTGGGTGTTCTCACTCTTATAGTACTTATCGGGGCAGCTTATGGCTGGCAATATACCAACAGCCCACAATTTTGTGGCACAACTTGCCACACCATGCCACCTGAATACACGGCCTACCTCGCCTCACCCCATGCCCGAGTCGATTGTGTTGAGTGTCACATCGGTCGTGGGTTCATTGCCACACAGATCACCCGGAAGGCAGGCGATTTACGACACGTTTTGGCAACTGTATTCCAAAATTATACCTATCCTATCTACGCAACTAACATGCGTCCTGCCCGTGATACCTGCGAGAAATGTCACAACCCGGATAAATTCTCCGATGATAGCCTGAGGGAGGATAAACGGTATCTGAATAATATGGATAATACCCCTTACAGCATCTTCATCAGTCTCAAAACGGGTGGTGGTACCTCTCGTCAGGGTCTAGGGAAGGGCATCCATTGGCATGTGGAAAACCGGGTACTTTATTATTCTACAGATGAATTACAGCAGAATATTCCCTACATCCGAGTTTATAACAGTGATGGCAATTTCACAGAATATACCGATATTGCTTCCAGTTTCAATCCTGCGAATGTCAAGGAATCGGATCTCCATGAGATGGACTGCGTAACTTGCCATAATCGGGTCACTCACCTGGTTCCAATGCCTGCAGACCAGATGGATGCAGCCTTATCTCGAGGCTTCATCGACAAAACCATCCCTGATATCCGTGCGAAAGGGATTGAGGTTTTATCCACCTCCTACACATCACAGCAAGCCGGATTAAATGGCATAGCTGGATTGGATAATTTTTACCAGGCTTATTATCCAGATTACTATGCCGCCAACTTTAATATTATCCAATCCGCAATCACCTATATTAAAAATATTTATACCTCGTCAGTCAATTTGGATCAAAAGTCAGACTGGGACACTCACCCAAATAATCTCGGGCACATGGATTTTGCAGGTTGCTTCCGATGTCATGATGGTAAACACATGGATTCGGAGCAGAAATCCATACGGTTGGAATGCAATCTTTGCCATACCATCCCGGTTGTGGCAGGTCCATCTGAATTTGTCGCAGATCTTGAGATATCCCGCGGTCCAGAACCTCAGTCACATTTAAATGCTAATTGGATTGTGATGCATAACCAGGTGTTCAATCAGACCTGCAGCGATTGTCATACCACCGGCAATCCTGGCGGCACCGACAACTCATCATTCTGCTCCAACAGCGCCTGCCACGGCACAGTTTGGAAATTTGCCGGTTTCGATGCTCCTGCATTACGCCAAACTATACTCTCATCCCTACCTCCAATGCCCACTCCATCTCCATTAAATCTGACTGGTCCACTGACCTATGATGCAACCATCGGACCCTTATTGCAGACTCGCTGCGGAGCATGCCATAGTGAGAATGGCATCCAAGGCTTGAATTTAACTACTTTCCAGGGAGCGATGCAAGGTGGAACGGATGGCGTTGTGATCATCCCGGGTAATGCCGTTGGTAGTTTAATCGTTCAAAAACAATCCGGCGCGCAAGCCCACTTCGGCCAATTAACCCCCAGTGAATTGACACTGGTCATTAATTGGATTGATGCTGGAGCTCCGGAAAAATAATAATCACAGACTATTGCCAAAGGAGGTGAAGTATGAGCGAAGCGAAAGAACTCAGTCGGCGTAATTTTATGCAGTCAGCCATCTGGGGGATTGGGGGGTTAATCGGAATTGGTTTCGGGGTACCTGCTGTCGCATATGTCGTCGGTCCATCACTAAAAAGCCAACAAACCCAAACATGGATGCGATTAGGCCCAACCTCCAAGGTGGAGCTGGGGACCCCAACGCTTTTCACATTTACGATCCAAACTCAAACAGGCTGGATTGAAAATTCAGAAGAAATCTCGGTATATGTGCTTTCTACAGATGGTCGCTCCTTTATAGCAATGTCAAATATTTGCACTCACTTAGGCTGCCATATTCGGTGGATATCTGATCAAAATCACTTCTTTTGCCCATGTCATAATGGAGTATTTGATAGTTCAGGCAATGTAGTAGCAGGGCCACCTCCCCGTCCACTCACCCGTTATGATGTCAAGGTCGAAAATGATCAATTGTTCGTCCTGGTAGGAGGCTGATATGACAACTAAAATCAATCAGTGGCTTGATGAACGCACCTCCTGGCGAAAGGTTTGGGAGGTAATCTTTCTGCGTAAGATTCCTAAAGTAAATTGGTTCTATACCCTCGGAAGCGCTTCGCTCTTTGTGGCTGTCAACCAGGCAATTACCGGAATATTACTGACGATTTATTATGTACCCACACCAGACCATGCGTATGATAGCGTCCAATATATCACCACTCAGGTCCCTTTAGGCTGGTTGATCCGTGGGCTTCACCATTGGGGAGCCAGTGCCATGATCGTTTTGGTGGTTCTCCACATGTTGCGCGTAATCCTGTTCGGAGCTTATAAATATCCTCGTGAAGTGACCTGGTTTACGGGTGTCATCTTGCTTCTGGTAGTGATTGGTTTTGGGTTTACGGGTTATCTTTTACCCTGGGATCAAAAAGCATTCTGGGCTACCACTGTCGGCACTCGAATTGCTGGAACACCTCCACTCATTGGGGATTATCTCCTGCGCATCATACGAGGTGGAAGTGAGATTTCTGCAGTCACTTTGGTGCGCTTCTTTGGTACGCATGTGTGGGTGCTCCCGAGCCTATTATTCCTTCTCATCGGGATCCATCTTTACCTTGTCATCCGCAATGGTATAAGCGCAGTGCCAAAGAGAGGCAAGTGAGCAATGAACGAGAAGGAAAAACAATATTATTTGGAAGAATATCACGAAGAGAAGGAAAAGGGTGTCCCATTTTTCCCGGACATCATATTTAAGGATGCAATTGTATCCTTTATCGTATTCCTGATATTAATTAGCCTGGCATATTTCATTGGATCACCCCTTGAAGCACGGGCGAATCCCGCTGATACCTCCTATACTCCTCGACCAGAATGGTACTTCTTGTTCCTGTTCCAGCTATTAAAATATTTCCCAGGCAAGCTCGAAGTGGTAGGTGTGGTATTGATCCCTGCCATTGCTATTATTGTACTGTTTTTACTGCCAATCCTGGACCGTAACGCCAAACGTCACTTCCTCGATCGGCCAATCGTCAGTGGGGTCACACTGTTGGCTGTAGCAGGTGTTGTTACTCTCACCATCTTGGCAGTTCGAGAAGCTCCACCCCCGACCCAGGCTACCCAAGGTGATCCTGTCGCTCTCCTTTATTCTCAAAATTGTGCCCCCTGCCATGGTACATCCATTACAGTGCCAGCTGGAACCAATCTGCATAGCTTGATCGCACAGGGATCACATGCTGGGATGCCTGCTTGGAATGGAGATTTATCCTCTAATCAAATAGATGAGCTGGCTGGCTTTATCCTCTCCCCGGGTGGAAGCCAGTTGTTCAATACCAGTTGTGGCTCTTGCCACAAAGTGGAAGACCTGGTGGGTGGCAATCCGCTTGACCTAAAAAATTCAATCGATGAGGGTCTTAATTTTGCACCTCATGCTAATCTACAGGTTTCTGATTGGTCAACAAGTTTATCTGCAGACGAAAAAACCACATTGCTAAATTTTTTGATTGCCCCAGATGGTCAACGGCTATTTTCCATTTACTGTTCACCTTGCCATGGGCAATCTATCGCATATTCAGGGAACGAAGCTCAACTTCGACAAACCATCGTTCAAGGCGGGCAGCATGTAACCATGCCTCCCTGGCAGAATACGCTTAGCCCTGCTCAGATCGATACTCTCGCGAATTACGTTGTTAACCCGGCATCTGTGCCAGATGGACAGGTATTATTTAAGCAAAATTGCTCCACTTGCCATGGAGAGCGTATACCCCCTGCAACGGATGTCGATCAAGCCCGTCAAATCATTTCTTCCGGAGGCGCCCATCAAACCATGCCTGTCTGGGGAAATGTGCTAACGCAGGCTCAAATCGATGCACTGGTGAACTTTGTCATAAATTCCTCTCAGGGCACCTCCATCCAACGCGGTCAAAACCTCTTTGCACAGAACTGCGCTCCATGCCATGGTGAGCTTGGCGAAGGAGGTCTAAACCCCGCCAATCCCAACCAATTCATTGCCGCTATAGGAACAGCAGAGTTCCTGAATACCCGAGATGATACAACCTTGTTCCAGATTATCTCCCAGGGGCAACCTGACCAGGGCATGTCACCATTTGGTTCGACTAATGGTGGTAATTTGGATGATGATCAAATCAACTCAATTGTGGCATACTTGCGTTCCTGGCAGGCAAATCCACCGGTAACCACCCCCCCTAAAATCACCATCCCCACCATCAACCTTTCTGACACCGATATTTATAAAACCATATGTGCTCAATGTCATGGGCAGAATGGTGAAGGATCAACTGGACCAGCCATAAACGACCTGTCAGATGATACCGATCAGGAAATTTACGACGTGATCGGTCAAGGTATATCGAATACAAATATGCTGGCTTTTGACTCCATCCTCTCTGAGAGTCAGATCCAGGGATTAGTGGAGATTATTCGCCAATTTCCTCCCCCTCAGACGTCCACCCAATCTACCCCGACCAGTCAGCCGACTCGTGGGACCCTCACGTTTGATGGGAATATCTTGCCTATATTCCAGCAATATTGTGCGATGTGTCACGGTTCCTTAGGCGGTTGGGATAGTACGACTTACCAGGCGGTCATGACCACTGGTGACCATGCACCCGTCGTTATACCCGGCGATACAGACAATAGCTTGTTAGCTCAAAAACTTCTTGGTACTGCCACGTTTGGAGGCATTATGCCCCCTGGCGGGAAACTCCCGGATGAGACTCTTCAAATCATTCTGGATTGGATTGCCGCCGGTGCACCAGAATAAAAGGATCAATGGCTGAGTTTTTTACCCGTAATATTATCGTTGTATATTTTTTTTACGGTTTATCCTTCTTCATAATGGGATTAGCTGTTCTACTTGAATTTGGGCACTCCTCTAAACTTGACTTTGCCCGCGCGTTGCGTCCGTTAATAGGATTCGGGTTAATCCACGGTTCTCACGAATGGCTTGAAATGTTTCTGATCATCCGCGATCGAATTTCCGGACCTATCACCGCTCCCTGGATTTTGCCCGTTCGTTTAGTAGCATTAGCTACATCTTTTCTGTTTTTAATTGCATTTGGAGCCCGCCTCATTACTGGCCCAGGAAAGCGCAAGCTATATATCGGAATGTTATCAACCATCACTGCCATTTGGGTGATTGGCTTGCTTGGGGTTCTATTTAATGAATCCACCAATCAAACTCGTGCTATTGCAGCTGATGTTTATACCCGCTATGCTCTGGCAATACCTGGCGCTGCTTTGACGGTTTGGGGATTGATCATTCAGCGCCGGAAATTCATCCAGGCTGGCATGTCTAGTTTTGGCCGCGATGTCATCCTGGCTGCGGTTGCATTCGGATTGTATGGTGGGATTGGACAGTTGTTCGCTTCTTCTAGCATCATATTCCCATCCAGTTTTCTGAATTCTGAAGTATTTCTTCGTTTATTTGGGTTTCCAGTGCAAGTTTTTCGAGCTGTCACAGCCACGATGGCTGCGATCTTCATAACCCGCTCTCTCCGTGCGTTTGAAGTGGAAAGTAGCCGGCACATTAAAGAACTTCGTAATGAACAGCTCGCCGAGCAGCAACGTCTGGATGCTTTGAGGGCAGAATTACTCCACCGGACTGTTATCGCTCAGGAATCTGAACGGCAGCGTATCGCCCGCGAGCTGCATGATGAGACCGGTCAGACTTTGACTGCCTTGGGCATGGGTCTGCGTGGCATGTCTGAAACGATTTCTACCAATCGCAATCGGGCAATTGAACAGGCAAACCAGCTTGAAAAATTAGCCATGGCAGGGGTTGAAGAGCTTCAGCGTATGGTCTCAGGTCTCCATCCCCCTCAATTGGATGATTTAGGTCTACTGGCTGCACTGCGCTGGTATACAAATGATATCAGCAGTCGCTTTGGAATAACCATAAATATCATCAATCATGGTGGTAAACCGAAAATAACCTCTGATATAAGGGCAGTCGTATTCAGGATTGCTCAGGAAGCTATAACTAATATCGTTCGTCATGCCAATGCCAACCGCATTGATATACAGTTGGACTGCACCGAAGATAATATTTATCTCCGAGTTGAGGATAATGGTCAGGGTTTTAATACCGAAGTGGTGTTGAAAAAAAAGCCTGGAAAACCAACAGCTTGGGGATTATTGGGAATGGTTGAACGTGCTGCACTTGTAGGTGGAACTTGTAATATATTATCTCATCCAGGTAAAGGAACCCTTATAGAAGTTAATGTACCCATTATCGGAGAGACAAAAAATGCCTGAAATTAAACTATTGCTCGTTGATGATCATCAAGTGGTAAGAACCGGTCTGCGAATGCTTCTGGAGGGTCAGCCGGACATGAAAATTGTTGGAGAGGCTGATAGTGGTCTTCAAGCCCTCGAGAAAGTCAAAGAACTTTTGCCAGACGTAGTTGTGATGGATATTACCTTGCCAGATATCTCAGGAATCGAAGCTACTAAACTGATCAAGGAAGAGCTTCCTGATATTTCAGTGGTTGCCCTGACCATTCACGAGGACGAGCAATATTTTTTTGAAATGCTGCAGGCTGGCGCCTCTGGATACGTCCCAAAACGAGCCGCTCCAGAAGACCTGATCACATCCATTCGAGCTGCATTTGCTGGTGAAATTTATATTTATCCGTCCCTGGCTAAAGCTTTGGTAGCTGATTTTCTTGGCCGTTCATCTCAGGAGAATGAAAAAGCGTCATTGGACGGTCTAACAACACGTGAGCAGGAGGTATTGAGTCTATTGGCGGAGGGTTTGAGTAATGACGAAATTGGTGAATCTTTACAGATCAGCAAGCATACTGTGGCACGTCACCGTGAAAACCTGATGCGCAAGCTTGAGCTTCATTCACGGAGTGAATTGGTGAAATACGCCATACGTAAGGGAATCATCGCACCCTGAAAATAGGTCTATTTCACTACGAATAAATCCCATGCCGCCCTATTGACGCAAGCCTCTTAATTCTTTATGATAAGCGTAGATATGCAACCAGGTAGGTTCATTCGTTGAGGAGGTCAATATGCGTAAGGTACAATTTATGGCTACATTTTGGACGTTTATTATTGCCATTCCTTTCACGATCCTAGCACTCATCGGAGTTGCTTATCTTACAGAGAACTTATCCCAAATCGTCAACGCGATCAGTAATTTTAGCCGGGAGATTTCGGTGGGCGGACGAGGTTTGGTTTTGGAATTTTCTGCCCGTTGGCCTGAAATTGCTGGAATGGTGATTGGCATGATCGTAATCTTGACAATCTACTTATTTGCGCAGAATGCGAATAAACCAGAGGAACATAAAAATATAAATTAGGTTGGCGGAGTTACTTTCGCCCTTACACCTTGCGCTGGGTTGAACCACGTTGACCTCCCAGTCGCAAGGTTTTTTTAACTAGTTTTTTATTCGGTCTTAGTTATCTATCTGTTATTTGTAATAATTCATACAATCTACTCATCTTACCCTAATTTTATGGTAGAATTATATAGGGTATATAGCCTATGATTAATAGTGTATTCAACTATCAGAAATGGCTGATTTTGCATCACCCGATCAGAAATCGCCTGAAGATCTTTTTCAAAGGAGGAGCCATATTCACAATACCATACCAATCATCCTTCACATATTTGTTGTAAAAATTTCTATTCCCTCATGAGGAGAAATTTATGAATTACAAGAAATATCTTTTTGTCGGATTGCTGCTGATTGGCTTGGCATTAGCAATAGCAGCATGTTCGTCCCCACCGACAGCTACCGTTGTTGTCCCTACACCCCAAGTGTGTCCCACCTGCCCTACGGCAGAAACCTGTCCAGAGGCTCCAGCTTGCCCAACCCCCGTGGTTGTTGATGTTCCTTTCGAGCAAGCCTGGGTGAACTCTGGTCATGCGGATGCGACTGCAGAAGCATTCCGTCATTGGGATTCTGCAGATCCTCAGGAAGTCCCCACTAGTTGTGCCAGGTGCCATACACCAACGGGTTATATGGATTTCCTTGGTGCAGATGGTTCTGCACCCGGTGTTGTTGATAACCCTCAGCCAATTAGTAACGGTATCACCTGCATCGCATGCCATAATGATGCTGCCGTAGCACTAGATACAGTCACCTTCCCATCTGGTGCAGTTGTCGAGAATCTCGGTCCTGAAGCACGTTGCATGGTTTGCCACCAGGGTCGTGCTTCAGGGTCCACAGTTGATCAAGCGATTGCCACCAATGCTCTGACAGATACACTCGATACCGTCAGCAGCGAACTTAGCTTTATTAATATGCATTACTTTACCGCTGCTGCAACCGAGTATGGCAGTGTCGCTGCAGGTGGCTACCAATATGCCGGGAATTCCTACGACGGCAAATTCCTCCATGCCGGTGGTCTTGATTCTTGTATCAGCTGCCACGACCAGCATACCTTAGAAGTCAAGGTTGCAGTCTGTCAGGAGTGCCATACGAATGTCGCCTCTCAAGAAGATCTGGTCAACATCCGCATGAATGGTTCCCTCGAAGACTACAATGGAAATGGTGATGTTACTGAAGGCATTGCAGCCGAAATTGCCGGACTCCAGGATATGTTACTGAAGGCAATTCAAGCATACGGTAAAGAAGTTGCTGGCTCCCCCGTCGTATACAATCCAGGTAGTTACCCTTACTTCTTTATCGATACCAATGATAATGGCGTTACCGATACCGATGAGGTGAATTCGGACAATGCCTATGCTTCTTGGACCGGTCGTCTGGTAAAAGCCACCTACAATTACCAGATGTCTGTCAAAGATCCAGGCGCCTTCGCCCACAATGCCAAGTACGTCATCGAGCTGCTCTATGACTCAATCGCTGACCTGAATACCAAGCTCACTACACCCATAGACCTTACCAAAGCTCACCGCATTGATGCCGGTCACTTTGCTGCGACTGAGATGGCATTCCGTGATTGGGATGGTGAAGGTGAAATACCTGCCACATGTTCCAAGTGTCACTCTGCCACTGGTCTGCCGCTATTCATTCATGAAGCTGCTGCCTCCAGTGATGGTGTTACCGGTGTAACCATTGGTCAGCCGGTCTCCCAAGGCTTTGCCTGCACCACCTGTCATGATGAATCCAACTTCCCTGCAACACAGGCAATTCCTGCAGTTAAATTCCCCAGTGGTGCAGTCCTTACCTTTGGTGATGAGTCCCCGGCTAACTTGTGTATATTATGCCACCAAGGACGACAGTCAACGGTTAGTGTCAATGCTGCTATCAAAGATGCCACACCCGATACGGTTGTCGAGGGTCTGAGTTTCCGCAACCCGCACTACTTCGGTGCTGGTGCTACTGTTTTTGGCACTGAAGCCAAGGGTGCCTATGAATACACAGGCAAAACCTACCTTGGCCACCATCCCCACGTGGATGCAGGGCAAACTTGTGTAACCTGTCACAACGCTCATTCATTGGCTATAAACACCCAGCTGTGTGCAGGTTGTCATGGTGGTGCTTCTGATCCAAAGACCATCCGCATGGGAACTACAGATTACGATGGTGATGCCAATACCTCCGAAGGTATGTACGATGAAGTTACGACTATGGATGATATGCTCTATGCTGCAATCTTGAAATATGCAGCTGACACAATTAAGACCCCAATTGTGTACGATCCTCATACCAACCCGTACTACTTTATCGATACCAACGCCAACGGTGTAGCAGATCCTGATGAATTAACCAGGGACAATGCATACACCACATGGACACCTCGTTTGCTCCGTGCTGCCTATAACTACCAGTGGGTACAGAAGGATCCGGGTGCTTTTGCTCACAATGGTAAATACATCCTGCAGATCCTATACGATAGCATCCAGGACGTTGGTGGTGATGTTACCGCGCTGACTCGCCCAGAGACTCCCACCGCTACACCATAATTTCTTTACATATCGGCAATATAAGACCGGATGGCCTGAGCATCCGGTCTTTATGGTTAGATGACGGCTTGTGTTAGAATCTATTGAATTAATGATAAGTCATATCATTGTATATTTTCATCTGGAATGCTAATTCTCCATTATGACATCAAATGAGTTTTTTCCGTATAAATATTTCAATCTAGTGTTGAATTTATGGTGGCTTGTTCTGCTTACCACTGTTTTGGGAGGAATGCTGGGGTTTATCTTCTTCCATATTCATCCACCTGTCTACGAAGCGATTGCCACGTATTTTGTTACCATTGATTTAACCCGCTTCCCAATCCAGGGAGTGAGGGAAGATTTGATCCAATACAATGAAGATATGGCATTAGGTACTACAGAAGGCGCACTGCTCTCACCAGAAGTGATTAATAATGTCATCATACAGGTAAAGACATTCGGAAAATCTCTGAAGACCAAGGATTTGCTTCAAAATAGCACTATCGAGCGCAAGCACGATATCTGGGAGCTTCGTTATCGTAGTGAAGTACCGTTGGATGCCCAGACCATCGTCAACACTTGGGCACAGATCGGCTACCAGGCCATGCTATCCTGGCAGGCATCTGGAAATGTGCCAGACTATGTGATTTTCCAACCCCCGTCATTGGCGCTCACCCCTCAGCAACCAGTCTTATACGGGCGTAACAATTTGATGCTTGCGGGTGCCTTGATTGGTTTTATCATTGGGATCATCATTTCCACCCGCTTAAGCCATGCTTTAAAGAAATCCCTTCAGGATATATAGTCAATCATTTGACTACAAGTAAACACTCGAAAATTACTTTAGGGATGATTGCATGATGGAAACATCAAGCAGGTTCAGTAAGAGCATAGAGGGGATATGTGAGATCCTTTGGGCTATCGCACTGATCTGCCTCCCATTAACTTCTTTTCCACTGGTATCATCTCTATATGGTGGACTGGTCGCTCCCATCTCCATTTTACCTTTTTTTATCCTTCTCATAATCTGGGTGCTGCCACTGATCATCCGTAAAGGCGAGCTTCCAAAGGAAACAATTCCCTTGGTCTCATTTACCTTGGTGGCGATCATATCCTGTGCAGCCGCTTATTTTTTCTATATACCGGGTTTCAAAGGAAAATCTATTCCCGGGCAGGAACTCCGAGCACTCATTACACTTGCTGTTGGTATCACATTTTTCCTGGTCATAACTACCTGGGTAAAAAATACTGAGAAATTAAAAAAAAGCTGGAAATATATAACGATTGGCGGCATCATATCCCTGATATGGACTGCGATACAGGCATATTTTATTCTCCGGCATGCTAATGAGTACCCTTATTGGGTGAACCAAATCCAATCTTGGCTTGTTATAACGCCAGTCTCATTTACCCCCAAATATGGTCGTGTCAATGGATTGACCTACGAAGCTTCCTGGTTTGCTCACCAGATGGTCATGATTTATCTACCCATCTGGATGGCAGCGTCATATCATAAGACATCGGCATTTAAATTGAGGGTTTTCCATATCTCCATAGAAAATGTCCTGCTTGTTTTTGGGTTGGTAGCTTTCTTCCTTAGCTCTCCGCGTATTGGGCTGGTTTCTTTCCTCTTGATGATCGTTTACCTTTTCATGAGATTGACGCTGTTATTTCATCGTAAAATTGTGGAGCGGATCTCGAATTGGCAAATTATCTTCCAGCGCGCACCTCTTAAGCCCAATAAGACCTGGATTCAATGGATCACCAGTTTATCTATTGTTTTGGTTTATGCCCTGATCCTAGTTGGAGTTTTCTTCTTCGCTATACAACGAGATAAAAGGCTCTCTACTCTGATCAGTGAACCTCCCACCAGCCAAGAAATAGTCGGTCTCCTGACCTTGGACCAAAATACTCTTCTGGAACTAAGTCATCGGTTTGTTTTCCTTGAGCGGATGGTTTATTGGCTAAATGGGTGGAATGTCTTTAACCAGTATCCCTGGCTGGGGGTTGGCTTGGGAAACGCGGGCTTTTTCTTCCCTAAATTTGCACCATCAATGGGTTGGGCTACCTTTGAAATCCGAAATGTGCTGTATTATCTAACCCAACTACCCAATGTAAAAAGCTTCTGGTTTCGGTTATTGGCAGAGACCGGGTTGGTTGGCTTTTCGCTTTTCCTCACCTGGTTTTATATCCTTTTCCAATCTTCAAGATTTTCACAGCATAATCACGATGCCACAATAAAGACTTTCGCTTTTGCAGGGCAGCTGGCACTTTTGGCTTTCATTGGTGAAGGTTTAAGCATCGACTCGTTTGCTATGCCATACTTCTGGGTTATCGCAGGGTTGATCGCTGCGATCGCTATGATTTATCGGCGCGAAAATTCCAATAACGTTTCTCAAAGGACATGAAATCATGATCAGGCTTGCCATCACTGGTGCAGGTTACATATCAAAAATCCATGCAGCCGCGGCATTATCACTTTCCGATGTTGACCTGACTGCCGTAGTGGATAGATACTCCGAAACAGCAAAGTCATTTGCCAATGATTACAATATCAAGCGCTTTTATGAAAATATAGACCAGCTCCTGAGTGACGGTGGGATTGACGCATTGGTGATTGGCACACCCAATTATTTACACTTATCCCAGACGATCGCAGCTATAAATGCGGGGATTCATGTTATGGTCGAGAAGCCCATGGGGATGAATGCCCAAGAAGCTTATCGGATGCTGGAAGCCAGTCAAAAATCTGGTGCGTTATTAATGGTTGCTCACTGCTGGCGGTTCGACCCCGAGGTACTCTGGTTGCGAAGACAAGTGGAAACTGGACGGCTCGGTAAAATTATCCGCACCAAGGGGTACGGCACGCATCAACTCTGGGGACCCTCAGGTTGGTTCACTCAAAAAAAGCTGGCCGGTGGGGGTGCGATGGCTGATGTTGGTATTCATGCTATTGATACTGCGCGTTTCTTGCTGGGTGATCCCAGACCAGAATCTGTCTATGCCCACATCGGCACATTTTATACAAATTATGATGTGGATGATACTGGCATATTGATCATAAATTGGGAAGGGGGAGCAATATCATATATCGAATCGGGTTGGTGGCAGCCTCACACGGATGGTGCCGAGGCAGCCACCCAGCTTTATGGGACTACCGGTTTTGGCCAAATTTATCCAACCTATTTCCTCGATCAATCAGGAAAAGATGATCCAAGGTTTCCCTATCCACGCATAAACCATGCCCCTCAAAGCCTATATAACGAACAAATGGGATATTTTATCCAGTGTATTCGCGAGCATCTCACTCCAATCCCAGGCGGTCTGGAAGGTTGGATAAATATGAAAATAGTAGATGCAGCTTATGAAAGCTCAAAGACAGGCAAAGTGACCAAGGTTGAGTGAGATATGCCTACTTTTTTTCTAGGCGTCGATATCGGTGGTACAAAATCTCACGCATTAATTGCAGATGGTGATGGAAATGCGTTAGGTTTTGGTACATATGGTCCTGGGAACCATGAAGAGGTTGGGTATGAAGGTCTACGCACCGCTCTGCAGACTGTGTCCGATAAGGCGGTCATGATGGCCGGGATTTCGAAAGATCAGATCTCCGCTGGAGGTTTTGGTATCGCCGGCTATGATTGGCCATCAGAACGCCGATCCACTTTGGATGCGATCCTATCCATTGGTTTATCTGCACCTGTGGAAGCTGTCAATGACACAATCATCGGGTTATTGGCAGGTTCATCCCAGGGGTGGGGAGTGGCTGTCGTAGCTGGCACTGGTACCAATTGCTGGGGATGGGATGAACATCACAATGTGGGTCGTGTCACAGGGGTTGGCTACGGTGAGTATGGTGGAGCTGGTAACCTGGTCGATCGAGCATTGGAATCCATTGCTTATGAATGGACTAAACGCGGTTCAAAGACTCAGCTTACCTCAGAATTTCTTCGGATAACCGGTGCAAATGATATTCCTTCATTGATAGAGGGGATTGAGATGGGCGAATATTTTCTTGGTTCGGATTTTGCACCTGTAATTTACCAGATCGCTACTCAAGGCGATCCCATAGCATTCTCGATTATTCAGTGGGCTGGAAGTGAGCTGGGTCACACCGCTCTCGCGGTCATTCGCCAGTTGGGTATCGAGCAGAAGGAGTTTGAAGTCGTATTGGTAGGCAGTCTGTACGAGATGGGTGAAATGATTATTGGGCCCATGCGACAGGTTATAAATTCCGAAGCTCCAAAAGCACGCTTGGTTCGCCTTTCATCACCTCCTGTTGTAGGAGGCATTCTTCTGGCTATGGAGCAAGTGGCGATAAATCCTTTCCCGGTTCGTGATCATTTGATTAAATCAACCGGTAAATTACTAAATGAAAAAGTATATTCTTCCATATATCCTATAACTGCCGCCAATTACTCTAATTCATCATCAACTGAATAATCAATACCTTGAGCAATCAGATCCATATCTTCCCCGTGCCAGTAAGGAGTGTGATCTGTAAGCGGATAGGTTCATCTTGGTAATGCATCCAGGGATGGATTGGATAAAAGGTTCGTTCTATGTTCTAGCGCTAAGGTACAATAAATTCATATGACTGCATTCATCTAAATAGGTCACTTTCGATAACCAGGAGCATTATATGTCAGACCTTGCCGTTTTGGGTGGTACACCAATCCGATCAGAACATTATCCGAATTGGCCTGTATTTGATGAACGTGACATTCGAGCGATTTCCGAAGTAATTCGGTCTGGAAGATGGGGTGGTTATCCGTATCCTGGTCCCCAAACCGTAGAATTCGCTCGCCGTTTTGCGGAGATGCAGGGTGGCGGATATGCCGTTCCCATGGCCAATGGCACAGTGACCATGGAGGTTGCCCTGCGTGCTATGAATATTGGGTGGGGAGATGAAGTGCTCATCCCTGCCTACACCTTCCAGGCAACCGCTGCTGCTGTTATGAGTGCTGGAGCCATTCCAATATTAGTGGATGTGGACTTTGAAACCTATTGCATCGATCCGATAGTTGCAGAAGCAGCCATAACTCCTCGTACGAAGGGTATCATCCCCGTCCACTTGGGAGCTGAGATGGCAGATATGGATGCGATCATGGATCTCGCAGAGCGTCGTAACCTGGTGGTTATCGAAGATTGCGCCCATGCCCATGGAGCTAAATGGCGCGGTAAAGGTGCGGGTACGTTTGGCCATTTTGGTTCATTCAGCCTGCAATCCTCCAAAACCCTCACAACGGGTGAAGGAGGTGTGCTGCTTTGTCGCACTCCAAACCTTGCGGCCAGAGCTGCCAGTCTGATTGATTGCGGAAGACCTCATGATGAAGCAGGTACTCTGGTCACCATGGGGGCAAATTATCGCATGACAGAATTTCAGGCAGCCCTGGGAATAATTGGTTTGGATCGCTTCCCAGAGCAGGCGAAACAGCGTGAGTCTATGGCAGATTATATGGATGAAGCCCTCAGCGAAGTGCCAGGAGTAAGGATCCTTAAACGAGACTCACGACATACCACCCGCTCTTTCTATCGCTATATTTTCGCCATTGATTCCAAAGTCTTAAAGGTCACACACGATGTTGTGTGTTATGTATTGGAAAAAGAAGGCATTCCCTGCTGGGTTGGGTATGAAGCCATGCACCATTATGAGCTTTTTCAACCCAAGCTCTCACGCTTGCCCGTTCCTTCAGCCTTCCCGGAATATTTTGAGTTTGCCAAAATGAGTTTCCCGGTCGCTGAGCATGCCTGTGAAGAAGAAGCAATCTGGCTGGATGAATCTATCTTTCGTGCCGGGCAAAAAGGAGTAAATGATGTTATCTGCGCACTAAAGAAGATTCTAGCCAATGCAGATGGATTGGCACAGGCTTTAACGAACATGCAATTATCTGAATCATAGCTCACCACCTGCCCTTGAAATAGTGATAAAACAATTTAAATGATATAAAACGGAATAAGAAAGTCTATAGCCTGGTCGTTGTAATTCGTCAATGTGCTCTTAATGCATGGTGAAGCTTTGGATGGGATATAAATATGCCTTCGGGATGATAGTTACGCCCAGGTTGTTAGCCAAGATTTGATTGCATCATGCAAGAATCTCAACAACCCCCTGGCAGTGCCTTCCTACAAATCTTGGCTGTGAATGCAATTTGCTCTGATGTTGCGTAGATCCGGTGTAACCTGATAAGACTGATCGTCATTTGTGGAATACTAGGTCTCATTAGTTTCAAAAATACACTAATCATGGTTGTAACATAAATATTTTATTATCCGGAATTGACAAGGTTGAAGATTGTGAGTATATTAACAAATGGATCCCTTGTCTCTTGGGGTGTATAATAGTTAATCAGGTTTCAATTTGGGAAACGAACCATTCACCACAATTTGGATCAATCATAGCTCTGTTCAACCAAACGCAAACGGCGGAGTGTTATTCTCAATCATTCCTGTTTTCATGTCTGGGTGGTATATCGATCGAGCGTGGGTCATGCATAACCCATTCGTTATGATGATTGAGTTGGAAGGAGGTGAGGTGAAAAAAATTGAAAGGAAATGTAAGGATGGATTGAGGAAAATTGTACCTGTTAATAACAATTAAAACTAAGGAGAAGAAATCGTGTTTAAGAAGAATTCGCTAAATGTTGTAATATCTTTCTTGTTTATAGCTGCGATGGTTCTCTCAGCCTGCGCCCAGGCAACCACCACAGCTCCCGAAGTAACCACCGCACCTGTGGTGCCAACTCAGCCTGCTGCGGCTAAGCTGTCCGTCGGCGTGGTCCTTCCTACCAAGGATGAGCCGAGATGGATCCAGGATGAAACCCGTTTCAATGATGCCTTCAAGGCTGCCGGGTACGATGTCCAGATCCTCTTCAGCCAGGGCGATTCCGCCAAGGAAAAAGCCAACGTTGAAACTCTGATCTCTCAGGGTGTCAAAGTCATCATCATCTGCCCACAGGATGCCACCGCTGCTGCTGCCGCCGCAGATGAAGCCAGAGCCGCAGGCGTCAAGGTGATCTCCTACGACCGCCTGATCCGCGACACAGCTTCGGTAGATTACTACGTAACCTTCGACAGCGTTTCGGTTGGCAAGGCACAGGGCCAATACCTGATCGACAAAGCCACCGGTACCGGCAACCCCCTGTACCTATATGCTGGCGCCGCCTCTGACAACAACGCCTTCCTCTTCTTCGAAGGCGCCTGGGATGTCCTGCAGCCCAAGATCGTCGATGGCACCTTTGTCATCAAGAACTCCAGCGAAGCCGTAGCTCTACAGAGCAAGGCGACGCTGACCCGAGACGAGATGGGCAAGATCATCGGACAGGTGACTACCGACTGGAAGTTTGATGTAGCCAAGAACCTGGCCGAAGCCAACTTGACCGCTGCTACTGCTGCCGACAAGGGCAATGTCTTCATCCTCGCCCCCAACGATGGCACAGCCCGTGCCATTGCCGATGTTTTTGGCGCTGACACAGCCGTCACGAGCTATGTGATTACCGGCCAGGATGCTGAGGAAGCCTCCGTCCAGTACATCATCGATGGCAAGCAGTCCATGACCGTCCTGAAGGACGTCCGCACCCTCGTCAGTGATGCGATCGCTGCTGCGGTTGCCTATCTGGAAGGGAGTGCCCCTGCCCAGACCACAACCTACAACAATGGCAAGATCGACGTCCCTGCCAAGCCGTCTGTAGTGGTCAGCGTCGATCAGAGCAATGTCGTGGCTGCCGTGATCGACTCCGGTTATTGGCCAGCTACTGACTTCAAAAACATAGATCAGATAGGTAAGATAGCTGTTGGTGTTATTCTTCCTACCAAGGATGAGCCGAGATGGATCCAGGACGAAACCCGTTTCAATGCTGCCTTCAAGGCTGCCGGGTACACCGTTCAAATTCTCTTCAGCCAGGGCGATTCCGCCAAGGAAAAAGCCAACGTTGAAACTCTGATCTCTCAGGGTGTCAAAGTCATCATCATCTGCCCACAGGATGCCACCGCCGCTGCCGCCGCTGCCGAAGAAGCTAGAGCTGCAGGCGTCAAGGTGATCTCCTACGACCGCCTCATCCGAGACACCAATGCCGTCGATTACTATGTAACCTTCGACAGCATTTCGGTTGGCGAAGCCCAGGCCCAGTATCTGGTCGATAATGCCAGCGGCACCGGCAACCCCTTGTACCTGTACGCCGGCGCTGCCTCTGACAACAACGCCTTCCTCTTCTTCGAGGGCGCCTGGAATGTTCTGCAGCCCAAGATCGCCGATGGCACCTTTGTCATCAAGAACTCCAGCGAAGCGATAGCCCTGCAGAGCAAGGCCACCCTCACCCGAGACGAGATGGGCAAGATCATCGGGCAGGTGACCACCGACTGGAAGTTCGATGTGGCCAAGAACCTGGCCGAGGCTAACCTGACCGCCGCTACTGCGGCCGACAAGGGCAATGTCTTCATCCTCGCCCCCAATGATGGCACAGCGCGCGCCATTGCTGATGTTTTTGGCGCCGACAAGGATGTCACCAGTTACGTCGTCACAGGGCAGGATGCTGAGATTCCTTCCGTCCAATACATCATCGATGGCAAGCAGTCCATGACCGTCTTGAAGGACGTCCGCACCCTCGTCGCAGATGCCATCGCTGCTGCAGTTGCCTATCTGGAGGGTAAAACCCCTGCTGAGACCACAACCTATAACAACGGTGTGATTGACGTCCCTGCCAAGCCGTCTGCGGTTGTTACTGTCGATAAGAACAATGTCGTCGCTGCTCTGATTGACTCCGGCTACTATCCGGCTAGCGATTTCACCGGTCTACCTTAATATTTCTTTATTCGTATCAGCAGGAATAGTGATGGATTAACCATCACTATTCCTGCAATTTTCCTGACCTCTGTACTTTGACAAAAGAGGATATTGGTCATGCTAATTTGGATGACCTTTTTGTTAAACGAATGGCTAGGCATCGCTATCCGTGAATCATCCTATCTATTTTAAAAACCAAAGAGAAAATTATGGAAACCAAGAAAGAAGCCACACCGGTAGTGGAAATGCGGAACATCAAGAAGAACTTTGCTGCTGTCCAAGCACTGAAAGGGGTAGACTTGATATTACACCACGGTGAAGTTTTAGGGTTGGTAGGTGACAATGCCGCTGGCAAGTCTACCTTGATGAAGGTTCTCAGTGGCGCCTACATCCCTGAAGAAGGAGAGATCCTCATCGAGGGTAAGAAGGAGCATCTGACAGATCCCTTGCATGCGCGTCGTCTGGGCATTGAGATGGTGTACCAGGACCTGGCTCTTGCCAACAACCTTGACGTGACCTCCAACGTTTTCCTTGGACGAGAATCGGTGAGCACACAGCTCGGCTCCTTCAGTGTGCTGAACAGTCGCCAAATGGAACAGGAGGCAAAATGCCTGCTCGATCGTCTCAAGATTGACATCCCCTCCGTGCGCTTGCTGGTGGAGAGGCTATCGGGTGGCCAACGACAGGCTGTCGCTATTTCCCGCGCCATGGCATTCAATTCCAAGGTCATTATCATGGACGAGCCCACAGCAGCTCTAAGTGTGGCAGCCATCAGCAAGGTATTAGACCTGGTACGCGAGCTCAAGGCGCAAGGTGCTTCGATCATCATCATCAGCCACCGCCTGGAAGATATCTACAGTGTTAGTGACCGGCTGATGGTGATGCGTAATGGGCGCAAAGTACGCGACTGTCCTGTCGCTGGCGACATAGATGACTTTCGCGAGCGGGTGGTCGCCTACATGATTGGCGCCCGTGATGACTTCACCCGCGAAGCCGACACAGTAGTGGGTTAACCTCTTCGGGGAGGCATAATATGTCTTTCAAAGATGTACTAAAGGCTCAACAACACAATATCCGTGACTACGGCATGTATATCGCCTTCGTTGCGATCGTTGTCTTCTTCGCTATCACAACCAAAGGCCTCTTTGTCTCGTCGAGGAACATCGGTAATCTGGTGAATGCGATGAGCTATATCGCCGTATTAGCGGTTGGCATGACCCTGGTTATTGTCATCCGTCATATCGATCTGTCCGTCGGATATCTCGCAGGCTTCCTCGGCGCTATCGCCGCAATTTCTATGAAGTACTGGCACCTGCCTCTAGGTGCGACTATACCGTTAGTACTGGCGCTCGGGGTGTGCGCGGGGCTATTAACCGCCTTTCTGGTGGCGCAAATGAGAATCCCTGCCTTTGTTGCTACCCTTGCTGGATGGCTGGGTTTCAGGGGAGCCTTGCAGCTAGCAACTCGGAGCACGGGCACGATAGCCATTGAGAATAATACTTTTAATGCTCTGGGGAATGGATTTATTCCCGATATTCCCGTTACTGGATTTTTACCAGGAGTACACAAAGTAACGCTGCTGCTCGGCTTATTAGCCATCATTCTATTCATTGTCGGCGATATCAACAACCGTAAAAAGACGCAAGCTTACCACTTTGAAGTCCTGCCGATGAATATGTTCATCCTGAAGTTGGCATTTATATCGGCAATCATCGCCGGCATCACCTGGGTGCTTGCAGGGTACCAGGGTCTCTCCTGGGCCGCTGTTATCCTAATTTTTGTAGTTCTCATTTATGATTATGTCACAACGAAGACCGTCGTCGGTAGGCATATCTACGCGGTCGGCGGAAATCCAGAAGCTGCTCAGCTAAACGGTATCAGTGTAAAGAAGATCACCTTTTTCGTTTTTGGCTCAATGGGCATGCTCACTGCATTATCCGGTATCTTGTACGCTTCCTGGTTGCGGTCCGCCACGACCATCGCAGGACAAGGGATGGAATTCGATGCCATCGCTGCGGCTTTTGTTGGCGGTGTGGCTGTGGCCGGCGGCGTTGGTAAGGTTACCGGGTCGATCCTCGGTGCTCTGGTTATGGCTTCATTGACGAACGGCATGAACCTACTAGGATGGGACATATCGATCCAGTATATCGTCAGAGCCCTTGTGCTTACTGGTGCGGTTATATTTGATGTTCAAACCCGGAGGGGAGCAAAATAATATCACAGTATTACATGAAGCATCTGGATAATCTGAATGTTAAAAAGAACCTGAGTATCAGGTTCTTTTTTTTATTACCAAGTAATCGGTTTGATAAAAATCTAGCCACCTGACAGTTTCTGTTCATCGATAGGAACACCACATGATT